>JBFJKO010000044.1:0-12240 GCA_041634935.1 Nocardioides sp. | reverse complement strand
GGACGCACCGGAGCGCTCCCAGAGCACGGCGACCCCGAGCCTCGCCGGGTCGACGGGGTCGGGCAGGCCGAGGGCGTCGAGCTCGGTCGCTCCGGCCGACAGCACGGCGAGCGGTCGGGCCGGGCCGAGCAGCCGTCCGACGGCAGCGGCCTTGGGCACGCTGACCGGGTCGAGGACGACGTCCACCCCGGCCTCGGCGGCGGCGTCCCACGCCGCGCGGAGCACGGGCGTCGCGAGGTTGCCGTCGAGCACGACCAGGTCGGCGCCGGCGATCAGGTCGCCCGCCAGGGCGACGTCGGTGGCAGAGAGCGCGGCGGTCGCCGCCATGTCGGCCACTCCGGCCACGAGCTCGCCGTGCTCGTCGAGGAGTGCGACGTAGGTGCCGGTGGGGGAGAGCCCGCGACGCACCAGGTCGACGTCGACGCCGGCCGCCCGCGTCGTGTCGACGACGAGGTCGCCGTGGGCGTCGGAGCCGACGACCGCGATCAGGGTCACGTGCGTGCCGAGCCGAGCGAGGTTCTCGGCGACGTTGCGCCCGACGCCGCCGGCGGTGACGGTCACGTCGCCCGGGTTGCTGGTGGCGGGCAGGGCGGTCCGGTGCGGCCGGGCGAGGACGTCGACGTTCGCGCCACCGATCACCACCGCCCGGGCGGCGCCGGCGCGCGTCGGGTGGCTCACCGCGCCAGGATAGGAGAACCGCACGCCCCACGGCGATGAATGCGGGTGTCGGCGCCGGTCCCTACTCTGCGAGGGTGGCTGGACCGACCGCACCCCGGGAGAAGGACAACGTATGGCCGACATGATCCAGGCGCGTGGCCTCGTCAAGCGCTACAAGGAGGTCGAGGCCCTCAGCGGGCTCGACCTCACGGTTCCCGAGGGGAAGGTGCTCGGGCTCCTCGGTCCCAACGGCGCCGGCAAGACCACGGCCGTGCGGTGCCTGGCCACCCTGCTCGTGCCCGACGAGGGCTCGGCGACGATCGCCGGCGTCGACGTCCTCGCGGACCCGCAGGGCGTGCGCCGCAAGATCGGCCTCTCCGGCCAGTACGCCGCCGTCGACGAGCACCTGACCGGCTTCGAGAACCTCACCATGGTGGGGCGCCTCTACGGCTTCGACAAGGCCACCGCGCGAGCGCGTGCGCGCGCGCTCCTCGAGCGCTTCGACCTCTCCGACGCCGGCGACCGGCCGTCCAAGACCTACTCGGGAGGCATGCGCCGCCGCCTCGACCTCGCCGGCGCCCTGGTCGCCGAGCCGCCCGTGCTGATCCTCGACGAGCCCACGACCGGCCTCGACGTGCGCAGCCGGCAGCAGATGTGGGACGTCATCAAGGAGCTCGTGAGCGGTGGCTCGACGCTGCTGCTCACCACCCAGTACCTCGAGGAGGCCGACCGGCTCGCCGACGACATCGTCGTGATCGACCACGGGCGCGCCATCGCCCGCGGCACCGCCGACGAGCTCAAGGCCCAGACCGGGGGCGAGCGCGTCGAGGTGGTCCTGCGCGACGTCGCACGCCTGGACGACGTCCGGCGAGCCCTCGCCTCGGTCGCGGTCGGTGGTGTCCAGGTCGACGACCGCACCGCCACAGCCGCCGTCAGCGGCGGCGCCTCGGCGCTCCGCTCGGTCCTCGCCGACCTCGAGAGCGAGGGCATCGAGGTGCTCGACATCGGCCTGCGCCGTCCGACGCTCGACGACGTCTTCCTCACCCTGACCGGACGTGCGACCGAGTCCGACGCCACCGACCAGTCCGCCGCCCACGCGAGCGAGGTGCCCTCATGACCGACCAGTCCACCCGACCCCTGGCCCCGCCGGAGCCCACCCGCGGTGCCGCCGCCCACGCGATCAGCGACGGCTGGGTCGTGGCCCAGCGCAACCTGATCAAGATCAAGCGGGTGCCCGAGGTCCTCGTGTTCGTGCTGATCAGCCCGATCATGTTCGTCCTGCTCTTCGCCTACGTCTTCGGCGCCGCGATCGACGTGCCCGGCGACGTCGACTACAAGGAGTTCCTGATCGGCGGGATCTTCGCCCAGACCGTCGTCTTCGGGGCGACGTTCACCGGTGCCGGGCTCGCCGAGGACATGCAGAAGGGCATCATCGACCGCTTCCGCTCGCTGCCGATGTCGCGCGCCGCGGTGCTGGTCGGGCGCACGACGTCCGACGTGGTCTACAACGTGCTGTCGTTGATCATCATGGCGCTGACCGGTCTCCTGGTCGGCTGGCGCGTGCGGGAGGGCGTGGTCGACATGCTCGCCGGCTTCCTGCTGCTCCTGCTCTTCGCCTACGCGATCAGCTGGGTGATGGCCCTCGTCGGGCTCCTCGTGCCGAGCGTCGAGGTGATCAACAACGCCTCGTTCATCGTGATCATGCCGCTGACGTTCGTCTCCAACGCGTTCGTGCCCCAGGAGAGCTTCGACGGCGTCCTGCGCACGGTCGTCGACTGGAACCCGGTCTCCACCCTCACGCAGGCGTGTCGCGAGCTCTTCGGCAACATCGGGCCGGGCCTGGGCGAGCAGTCGGCGTGGCCGATGCAGAACCCGGTGCTCTACACGCTCGGCTGGATCGTGCTGATCCTCCTGGTCTTCGTGCCGCTGTCGGTGCGCCAGTACGGCCGCGCCACGAGCAAGTAGGCCTCAGCTGCGTGCGGGCCCCGTGGCTACCGTGGCCGGCATGAACCTCCGACGAGCCGCAGCCGCGACGGCTGCCCTCTCCCTGGTCCTGGCCGCCGGCGCCGCGTGCGGTGACGACGAGTCCTTCGACGAGATGCCCATGGTCGACGGCGTGGGCGGCCTCGACGGCATGGACGGCATGGCGGGCATGATGGGGGGCGACCCCGACGCCACGCCGGCCGACCAGGTCGACGGGGAGGTGAGGTCCGGTGAGTTCACGGTGCTCGACACCGCGCCGCCGGGCAGCGACGACGCCGCCGGACAGGCCTGGTTGGCGCAGGGCGACGACGGCACCACCGTCACGATCCGGCTCACGGGCCTCGCGGCCGACACGGTCTACCTGGCGCACCTCCACGCCGAGCCCTGCGCCACCGACAACGGCGGGCCCCATTTCCAGTTCGAGGTCGGCGGCAGCGACCAGCCGCCCAACGAGATCCATCTCGCCTTCACCAGCGACGACGCCGGCTCCGGCGAGGTCACGGTGACCCACGACCAGAAGGTCGGCGACGGCGCCCCGTCGGTCGTCGTCCACCCCGCCACGTCGATGGACAACCGCCTGGCATGCGCCGACTTCTCCTGACCCTCGCTCCGCTGCGCGCGGGCGCGGCTCTGGTCGCGCTCGCGCTGGTGCTGCTCGTCCTGGTGCCTGCCCCGGCGCTCGCGCACGGCGACCTGGTCGAGGGCTTCCCCGGACCCGGCGACGACGTCGCGGTCGGCACCGACGTGCTGCGCCTGCAGTTCACCGATCTCGACCCCGAAGGCCGACCGATGGTCGCGGTCACCGACGCCGCGGGCGACCCGGTCGCCGTCGGCGAGGCCTCCCTCGGTGCGCCCGACACGATCTGTGCCCGCTCCGCCCCGCTGCCCGCGGGCGTCACGACGATCGACTACTCCGTACTGAGCGATGACGGCGACCGCCAGGAGGGCAGCTACACCTTCGAGGTCTCCGCCGAGGGGGCCGCGACCGAGCCCGGCGTCTGCCATCCCGCCGACCTCGCCGCCCCGGGCGAGGCGCGCACGATCGACGAGATGGGCTCCGCGACGGTGCCGGTCTGGGTGCTCTACGGCCTCGGCGTGCTGGCGGTGCTCGCGATGGGGCTCGTCGTGCTGCGGGTGCGCTCCGACCGCCGCTCCCACCCGGCCTGAGCCGCTACTCGCCGACGATCCGCACGCGCACCTCGTCGAGGGGCTTGCGCTCGAGGTCGGGCACGGTGGCGTCGTCGGCCGGGTAGCCCACCGGCACGACCAGGAACCCGCGCTCCTCCGCCGGACGGCCGAGGATCTCGTTGAGGAACTTCATCGGGCTCGGGGTGTGCGTCAGGGTGCTCAGGCCAGCCCGGTGCAGCGCGGCCAGCAGGAACCCGACGGCGATCCCGACCGACTCCTTCACGTAGTAGGGCCGCGGCGAGGTCGGTCCCTGGTGCACCTCGAAGACCACGACCAGGCCCGGCGCGTCGGTGAGGAAGGGCTTGGTGGCGTCGGTGCCCAGCGGGCCGAGCGCCTCGAGCCACTGCTCGGACGCACGTCGTTCGTAGAACGCGCGCTCCTCGGCCTCGGCCGCCTCGCGCAGGCGGCGTCGTACGGCGGGGTCCTCGACCACGACGAAGCGCCACGGCTGCACGTGCGCGCCGCTCGGCGCACTGGCGGCGGCCCGGATCGCCTCGTCGAGGACGCCGTCGGGGATCGGGGTCGAGGCGAAGTCGCGCACCGAGCGCCGACGCACCAGGTCGTCGGCGAGCTCGCGCACCCGGGCGAGCGCGTCGTCGGGTGCGACCAGCGGTGCCGGCGCCGGACGACGTCCTCCCGGGTCGGTCACACCGGGGCGGCGGCGCGTTCGGCGGCGCGGTCGGCGGCGTGGAGGCGGACCGGCAGCGACTCCACGCCGTACACGGCCGAGAGCTTGCGGAACTGCAACGCCTCGACCGGCGCGGTCACCGCGAGGTCGGGGAAGCGCTGGGCGAGGGCCCGCAGGGCGATCCGCAGCTCCATGCGCGCCAGCTCCGCGCCGACACAGCGGTGGATGCCGTGGCCGAACGCGAGGTGGCGGGTCGGCGCCCGCCGCGGGTCGAAGTGGTCGAGGTCCGGAGCCAGGCGCGGGTCCCGGTTGGCACCGAGCAGCGAGATGCCGACGGCGTCGCCCGCGCTGATCTGCTTGCCGCCGAGCACGGTGTCACGCGTCGCGAGCCGGAGGAAGGCGAGCTGGACGACGGTGAGGTGGCGCAGCAGCTCCTCGACCACGCGGTCGACCGAGGCCGGGTCGTCGCGCAGCAGCGCGACGGCGTCCGGGTTGTCGGCGAGGAGGTAGGAGCCGAGGGCGAGCATCGACGCGGAGGTCTCGTAGCCGCCGAGGAAGACCCCGTCGGCGATGCCGCCGAGGGTGAGGTCGTCGAGCTCGTGGCCGTGGGCCTGGAGGAGAGCGCCGATGAGGCCCTCGCCGGGCTCCTCGCGCTGGGCGGCGACGGCCTTGATCAGGAAGTCGCGCGTGTGGGCGGCGGCGCCGAACATGCCGGCCCCGCCCTCGCTCAGGTCGAAGCGCGCGACCCCGAGGTCGTGGAAGCGGCCGCGGTCCTCGACCGGCAGGCCGAGCAGCTCGCAGATCACCTCGAACGGCACCGGGAACGCGAACTCGCTCACGAGGTCGACGTCGGGGCCGGCCGCGTCCATCGCGTCGAGCCGCTCGTGGACGATCCGCTCGATCACGGGCTCGAGCCGGGCGAGGCGGCGCCCCGTGAACTCGGGGGTCAGGTAGCGGCGCAGGGCCGTGTGCAGCGGCGGGTCGATCATGCCGAGCCCGCCGATCTGCTCGGAGTCGTCGCGCCCCTCCTGGGAGACGAACTGACCGAGGTCGTTGGAGTACGACGCGCCGTCGGCCAGGGCCTCGCGGGCCTCGTCGTAGCCGCTGACGAGCCAGATCTTGCGACCGAAGAGGGTCGCGAGCTCGGCGACCGGTTCGGCGTCGCGCAGGGTCGCGAGCTCCGGGACCGGGTCCACGCCGTCGCGCTTGAAGGGCAACGTCACCGCGTCGGGGAGGAACCGCAGCTTGCGCAGGTCCAGCCCGCCACGCATGGTGCGGTCGAGGAGGTACCGGCCCACCCGCTGCTTGAGGCCCCCGAGCATCTGCATGGCGCTATTGGACCAGACACCCCGCCCCCGACCCCTCATCCGGGCCCCCTCCCCCTCGCCGAGTCGGCGCGTACAGGCGCCGACCCGGCGGAGCGGGGTCGTGGGTCGGTCAGTCGTCGAGGCGGGCGAGCTCGAGCGGCACCGACGAGCGCGCACCGAGCGAGATGGGCGACGGCCGGGCGCCCTCGCGCACGAGGAGGTCGCCGATCGCGGCGATCATCGCGCCGTTGTCGGTGCACAGGCGCGGCGGCGGCACCCGCAGCTCGATGCCGGCTGCGGCGCAGCGCTCCTCGGCCAGGGCGCGGATGCGGCTGTTGGCCGCCACTCCGCCGACGATCACGAGCGTGTCGACCTTCTCCATCTGACAGGCGAGCACGGCCTTGCGGGTCACGGTGTCGGCCACCGCCTCCTGGAACGACGCGGCGACGTCGTCGATGCTGATGCCCGGGTCGCGCGGCGCCGCGACGTAGCGGGCCACGGCCGACTTCAACCCGGAGAAGGAGAAGCCGAGCGCCGGGTCGCGCGAGCCGCTGAGCGGTCGGGTGAACCGGACGGCGCCCGGGTCGCCGTTGCGTGCGGCCCGGTCGACCGACGGTCCACCCGGGTAGGGCAGGCCGAGGAGCCGGGCGACCTTGTCGAAGGCCTCCCCGGCAGCGTCGTCGAGGGTGTCGCTGAGGTGGCGGATCGGGGTCCGGACCAGGTCGTCGACCGCGAGCAGGCTGGTGTGGCCGCCGCTGACGATCAGCACGATGCTGCGCTCCGGCAGCGGGCCGTGCACCAGGGTGTCGGCGGCCGCGTGCCCGGCGAGGTGGTGGACGCCGTACAGCGGGACGCCGAGGGCGAGCGCTGCGGCCTACGCCGCAGCGACCCCGACGTGCAGGGCCGTCGCGAGGCCGGGTCCGGCGGTCACCGCGACCGCGCCGACCTCGTGCCAGGCGAGACCTGCGTCGTCGAGCGCGGCCCGCATCGTCGGCACCATGGCCTGCACGTGGGCGCGGGCGGCGATCTCGGGCACGACGCCGCCGAAGCGCACGTGCTCCTCGATGCTGGAGGCCAGCGAGTCGCCCAGCAGCACGCCGTCACGGACGAAGCCGATGCCGGTCTCGTCGCACGAGGACTCCACGCCCATCACGATGGTCACGCCTCAGTCTCCCAAACCCGGTCCCGGGGGTGACGCAGCACCGTCCATCCGAGCACTCCGACGGCGATGTTGCAGGGCCACAGGGCGATGCGCTCCCAGAGCGCACCGTGGTCACCGGTGGCGATCGCGAGACCGAAGACGACCGCGCCGACGACCGCGACCAGCCCGCAGCCGAGCAGCACACGACCCGTCGACCGCCCACCACCGGAGCGTCGACGGCCCAGCAGGACGACCCCCAGCAGCACCAGGGCGAGCGGCTGGGTGACGAAGACCGGCGTCGCGACCAGGGCGTGCAGCCCGGCATCGACGTCGAGCGGCACGAACCCCACCGCGGTCGAGCTGACGCCCGCGACCACCAGCAGGCCCACGGCCCAGGTGGCCGCACGCGCCCGGGCTCCGGGGACCACCGTGGCGGCGACGAGCAGGGCTCCGAGACTCAGCAGGACGCCGATCACGACGAAGGTGCCGTTCATCAGGGCGTGCCACGGCGAGCAGAGCTCAGCGCACCCGACGACTCCGAGGTCGCTGATCGTGTTGCGCGTCAGGCTGAAGTCGGTCGTCCAGCGCGTCGCGACCACGAGCTGGACGACGATCACCAGGGGCTGGCACAGCAGGGCCAGCCCACCGAGCCGTGCCCGAGCACGAGCCGGCGCGTCGCCGTTCAGAGGTCGAACGCGGCGCGTCGCGCCTCGGGGACGAGGTCGACGTACTCCGGGTTCGAGGCGATGAAGTGCTGCACCGCAGAGCACTGCGGGAGCACCGACAGGTCGGCGACGCGCGCGGCGTCGAGCGCCGTCCGGATCAGGACCTTCGACATCCCGCGCCCACCGAACTCCGGGTGGACGACGGTGTGCGGGAAGGTCCGGACTCCGTCGCGGTCGACGTAGTCGGCGAAGCCCGCGGCCGTGCCGCCCACCGTGATCTCGAAGCGGGACCGGTCGGGGACGTCGACGACGCAGACGGTCCTGCCGTCGGCGTCCGTGCTCGTGGAACCACCCTCTGGTGCATGCGTCATGGGGCTAGCGTGCCAGCATGCGCGCAATCTGGAACGGCACGGTCATCGCCAGCTCCGAGCAGACGGTCGTCGTCGAGGGCAACCACTACTTCCCGGCGTCGTCGGTCGACCAGGACGTGCTGCGTCCCTCGACGACGACGAGCACGTGCCCGTGGAAGGGCACGGCGTCGTACTACTCGATCGAGGTGGACGGGAAGGTCAACCCCGACGCTGCCTGGTTCTACCCCACGCCCAAGGACGCGGCGTCGGAGATCGCCGACCACGTCGCCTTCTGGAGGGGCGTCCAGGTCACCGAGTGAGGATCAGAGACGGTCGAGCCAGCGCGCCACGAGGCGCTGCGTCCGGGGCGCGGACTTCTCCAGCATCAGGGTGCTGCCCGCGCCCTTGATGGTGCGCCGGATGATCGGCTCGCTCGAACTGATGCTCGCGCCACCGCCGTTGGTGCGCGCGTCGGCACCGGCCCGGAGCTCGAGCACGGGGACCTTGACGTCCTGGTCACCGAGGCTGCCGCCGAGGGAAGTCGATCCCAGGGCGCTCGGCAGGCTCTTCACGTCGCCGCACGGCGTCGGGTTGCGCAGCGCGACCGCCTTCTTCTGCACGGCACCCGGTGCGGTACGGAACAGCAGCTTGCGGTAGGTCGCGGCGCTCTCGCCGTACGCCGCGAAGCCCGCGCTCGCGCAGGTCTCGGCCTGACCGCGGGCCATGTCGAGGGCGAGCTGCGACGGGTTGGTGGTCGCCGGGGCAAGCAGCACCAGGCCGGCGACGTCGTCGAAGCGCGCGGCCTCGAGCTGGGCGATCGTCGCACCGGTGCCGTGGCCCTGGAGGACGACGTGGAAGGCGTGCGGGGACGACTCACCGGAGCGGGCACCGACGAAGTCGTACTTCCCGCTGCGCAGGTGCTGCACGACCTGGTGGAGCAGGTGCACCTGGGCGCCGAGGCAGGTGTCGGTGCCGTCGGCGATCGGGCTCCGGTCGTAGCCCAGGCGGTCGAGCACGAGGGAGGTGTGGCCCTTCGCCGCGAGCCGACCGGCGTAGTCGTACTTCGAGCGGCCCCGGAGGTTGAAGGACCACCCGCCGGTGCCGGCGTCGTGGACGAGCACGCTGACAGCCTTCAGCTGCTGGCGTCCGCGGAGCACCGCTCGCGGGCCGACGAGGGTCCCGCGCACGCGGTACTCCTCGCCGTCGGGCCCGGGCGCGCAGACCACCGAGGAGTCGTTGGTGTTGACGAGGTCGAACTGCACCCGGGCCGAGGACACCTTGCGACTGCGGGCGCGCGAGCCCTCGGGGCCCGAGACGGCTGAGGACGTCACGCCCTGCTGGACGGCGCCGGCCGGCGCTGCCGCTGCGGGCGCCGAGCCCGGGGTGCTGACGAGCAGCGCCCCGAGCAGGCTCAGCGCGACGAGGGCGCTCGGGCGACGCAGGAAGGTGCGGGGGGCCGAAGAGAGGGAGGACACCTGTTGAACGTACGTCAACAAGGGTCGGGGACGTCACCCCTCGCGCGTGTGAGACCTACCACGGCCGTGAGGCCGTAACCTCCCTCTCCCGGGCCGACCGAGGTCAGGTGCGGACGATCTTGGACTCCACCGCCGACTGCACCTCGGGCGTGATCTCGTCGATCTGGTGCTCGGCCCGGGCGTGCTCGGCGACCTGGCCGAGCAGGCCGTCCTGCGTCTCGTCCTCGAACGCCGCGCTGCACCCCGGCATCACGTCTCCACAAGCGAGCCTGAACGTCATCGTGCACCTCCGTTGTCGTGAGCCGTGGTCGGCTCGGTTGGTCGGGTCCGGTCGGGGGGCGGGGGGCGGAGCGGCACGCGCACCCACAGGACGGCGTGCCGGTCGTCCTGGTCGAGGCCGATCGTGCCGCCGTGCGCGACCGTGAGGGCGCGCGCGAGGTAGAGGCCGATCGCGGCCCCGGAGTGCAGGTGGTCGGTGCCGAAGGGCTCGAAGATCGCACGCAGGGTGTCGGGGTCGATGGGATCGGCCTCGCGGACCACCCGCACCTCGACCCACGGCTCGACGACCTGCGCCTCGACCCGACGCCGGCGCGGTGCCGGCTCCAGCGCTGCGGCCTCCCACAGGTCCGCGACGACCCGGCTGAAGAGCTCCGGGTCGACATGGAGCGGCGTGTCCGGCCCGGCTCCACCCACCGGCCCCATGGCCGGGAGCGTGAGGACCTCCTCGACGCGCACGTCTCGCCGATCGACGTGGAGGCCGCCCATGGCGGCCGCGACCAGCAGCTCGACGTCGACGAGCCGGTCGCCCAGAGTCGTCAGCGACTCGTGGAGCCGCATCGCGGTCCGCAGGAACGACCGGGGCTCCAGGTCGCCGGCGGCCAGGAGGTCGGACCACCCCATCGCGACGGCGAGCGGGCTCCGGAGCTCCAACGTGAAGGCAGCCAGGAAGCGCTCGCGCTGCGCCAGCGCCTGCGCCTCGGGCCGGTTGAGGACCTGGGCGGTGCCGGCGTCGACGAACGACGTCACCCAGCGATCGAGCACCGCACGCTCGACGGCCCAGCGGTCGGCGACCTCGTCGGGGGCCCGCCCGGCGAGCACCTCCAGGACGGCGGCCACGCGCGGGTCCTGCGGGTTGCAGGGGTCAGCGCGGTCCAGGTCCCGAGCGGGGTCCCCGTCCGACTGCAGGTGCGAAGGCGCCATCGTGCCCCCTGACTGATGCGCTTCCCCCCGACCCTAGACGCCCGCGGTCCTCCGGCGGGTGGATTCTGTGCACCACTTCGGTGGTGAGGACTCAGGCGGCACGCGCGGCACGCGGCCCGACGGACGGCGGCACGTCACGTCTCGAGGGCCCCACGGCCTCCCGGCAGCGCTCGCCCACTGCTCAGCTGGGCGCGCTGACCGGCGCTGCGTCCGGCCGTCGCTGCGGACGGGACCTTCTGGGGGCGGCCCTTCCACCCCGACCAGGAGCCCTTGGCGTCGGAGTTGCGGGCGTAGTAGTCGCCGACCTCGGCACGCTTGTCGGCCAGGACCAGGGCCGTGCGCCCCGCGTCGGCCGAGCCGCCGCGGGCGGCCTCGATGTCAGCGATCGCGTTGCGCTCGGCCGCCTCCTGCGCCGCGACGAGCCTCCGGTTGATGGTGGTGATGTAGGAGTCGTAGAAGGCCAGTCGCGCCTCCCGGGCCGTGGCCGGGACGTGCACCTTGCGGGTCGGCGACCACACCTTCGTCTCCCGGTGGGCGCCGGTCCTCAGGTAGAGCGCGGCCGACTCCGCCATGTGGGTGGCGAGGTGGGAGTACATCGCCTCGACGACGTCGAGGTCGGTGGGGAAGCCGTAGGGATAGACGGTCGTGGAGTTGGTGGCGATGTTGGCCTTGACGTCGTTGACGCGGGCGATGACGAGGAAGAGGCGCACGAAGTGCTTGTTGCCCGCCTGACGGTGCTGGCCGATCGCGATGCTGCGGTGGATCGGCGTCTCCCGGCGCTGGGTGCGGGCGACGTGCTGACGGGCGACGGCGAGGTCGATCGAGTAGCGGGTCGCCAGCGCCTGCGCCTTGTCGAAGAAGGTCGCGGCCTCCTCGGTGGTCGAGGCCCGCTCGGCCTGGGCGAGGACCTTCGAGATCTTGTCGAGCGTCGAGGACGCGGGCGCCCCACGCTCTCCCGGCGCACCGGTCGAGCCGCCGACGCCGGACCCGCCCGCGATCAGCACGCCGCCGTCCCACATCTGCACCCGCAGCAGGTGCGCTGCCTCGGGCGACATCGCCTTCTCGTAGAGGTGGACCAGGGTCGCGGTGTAGGACGGACCGTGCGCCGGGACGGGGTGCGGGTCGAGGTGGTGGGCGAGCTCGTGGAGCACGATCGTCTCGCGCATCGCCCAGCCCGTGTGACGGTGACCGGGGATGGCGATCGTGGCCGTGGCGCGCTCGTAGTGGGCCTTGGTGCTGCCGCGTCGCTCGCGAACGGTGACCGGGATCGACGCCCGCTCGAGGCCGGCGACGGTGCGCAGCGCGAGCACCCGGTCGACGTAGGTCTGGATGGAGGCCAGGTCGCCGAACTGACGCTCCGCCTCGAGGGTGAGCATCGACCCCTGGTGCTCGACGGTGCCGCCCTGCTTGAGCGTCGCGGCGATCGCGTCCTCGGCCCGGTAGACGGCCTGACGCTGACGGTCGATGTGGGTGTTCGACATGGCGCTCTCCAGTGTGTGGGTCGGTGCTCGAGCACGGTAGGGCGACCCACCGACAGCGAGCCCCGGACGCCCCTCGGCCCCCTTGGGCCTTCTTGGGCCCCTTGGACCCTGCGTCGGCGTCCCTAGACTGGGCGCGACCCGACCCCAGGTCGGGTCACCACCCGG
>JBFJKO010000043.1:0-12299 GCA_041634935.1 Nocardioides sp. | reverse complement strand
CGACCATCGCCTGGCCGGTGCCACCGGCGCCGGTGACGATGTTGACGACGCCCGGCGGGAGGTCGGCCTGCTGGCAGATCTCGGCGAAGAGCAGGGCCGTCAGCGGCGTGGTCTCGGCCGGCTTGAGGACGACGGTGTTGCCGCAGGCCAGGGCGGGCGCGATCTTCCACGCAAGCATGAGCAGCGGGAAGTTCCACGGGATGATCTGGGCAGCGACGCCGAGCGGCTGCGGGTTGCTGCCGTAGCCGGCGTGCTCGAGCTTGTCGGCCCAGCCGGCGTAGTAGAAGAAGTGGGCCGCGACGACGGGGACGTCGACGTCGCGCGCCTCCTTGATCGGCTTGCCGTTGTCGAGGGTCTCGAGGACGGCGAGCTCGCGGCTGCGCTCCTGGATGATGCGCGCGATCCGGTAGAGGTACTTGGCGCGTTCGCTGCCCGGCATCCGCGACCACACGCGGGTGTAGGCGCGGCGCGCGGCCTTGACCGCGGCGTCGACGTCGGCCTGGTCGGCCTCGGCGACCTCGGCGAGGACCTCCTCGGTGGCCGGGTTGACCGTCTTGAAGGAGGCGCCGTGGCCGTCGACGAACTCACCGTCGACGAAGAGGCCGTAGGAGGCCTTCAGGTCGACGATGCTCCGCGACTCGGGAGCCGGTGCGTAGGTGAATTCCATGACGGCCTCAGTCCAGGGTGAAGTAGTCGGGGCCGGAGTAGCGGCCGGTGGTGAGCTTGGTGCGCTGCATGAGCAGGTCGTTGAGCAGCGTGGAGGCGCCGAAGCGGAACCAGTCGGGGTCCAGCCAGTCGGAGCCGGCGACCTCGTTGACGGTCACGAGGTACTTGATCGCGTCCTTGGCGGTGCGGATGCCGCCGGCCGGCTTCACGCCGACCATCTGGCCCGTGCTCGCCCGGAAGTCACGGACGGCCTCGAGCATGATCATGGTGACGGGCAGGGTCGCGGCGGGCTGGACCTTGCCGGTCGAGGTCTTGATGAAGTGGGCGCCGGCCATCATCGCCAGCCACGACACGCGACGGACGTTGTCGTAGGTCTGCAGCTCACCGGTCTCGAAGATGACCTTGAGGTGGGCGTCCTCGCCGTCCGTGCGGGCGCAGGCCTCGCGCACGGCGACGATCTCGTCGAACACCTGCTGGTAGCGGCCGGAGAGGAAGGCGCCACGGTCGATGACCATGTCGATCTCGTCGGCACCGGCGGCGACGGCGTCGCGGGTGTCGGCGAGCTTGATGTCGAGCGATGCGCGGCCGCTGGGGAAGGCGGTGGCGACGGCGGCGACGTTGACACCGCTGGCGCCGAGCACCTCCTTGGCGGTCGCGACCAGGTCGGGGTAGACGCAGACCGCCGCGGCAGCGGGGCACGTGGGGTCCGAGGGGTCGGGGCGCATCGCCTTCGCGGCGAGCGCGCGCACCTTGCCGGGGGTGTCCTGACCCTCGAGCGTGGTGAGGTCGACCATCGTGATCGCGAGGTCGAGCGCCTGCGCCTTCGCCGTGGTCTTGATCGAGCGGGTCGACAGGGACGCGGCGCGCGCGTCGGCGCCGACCTGGTCGACACCGGGCAGACCGTGCAGGAAGCGGGTCAGGGAGGCCTCGGACCGGGTGACGTCGGAGAAGTCGGTCGGGTCAGCCGTCGCATGGGTGGGCATGCCCGTCAGCATAGGGTCGGGGCGTGCGAGAGTGGAAAGTTGCAAAAGTGCAGAGCGCAAGGGGCCGGACGTGGCGATGAGTGACCCGAACGACCCGGACCACCCGGACACCGAGGTGCAGCGCTACAGCCAGACCTCGGGCCGCGTGCTCGGAGTGATCGGCGTGGTCGCTGCAGCCGTGACCGCGGCGATGGTGCTGCGCAGCGAGGAGCCGTCGTACGCGACGGTCGCGTTCTGCGTGTTCTTCGGCGCGCTCGCCTGGGCGGCTCTGCTGCGACCTCGCCTCGAGCTCGGCCGCTCCGACCTGGTGCTGCGCAACATGCTGTCCACCGACACCGTGCCGCTCGCCGCGGTCGAGTCGGTGACCGTGCGGCAGGTGCTGGTGGTCTTCGCCGGCGACCGGCGCTTCACCTCCCCGGCGGTCGGGCGGACCCGACGTCAGCTCGTGAAGGACAACTTCCGCGGCTCCGGCCGGGGTCACGGGGGGATGATGGGGATGTTGCCGGCGTTCCCGTCCTCACCGGAGAAGCCCGACAACCCGAAGTCGTCGTTCGGTCTGTTCGTCGAGGAGCGGGTGCGGTCCCGGGTCGCCGATGCCCTCGCCCGCGAGGGCATCAAGGCCCGCTCGGGCGACCAGGCGCGTCTGGCCGAGGGGATCACTCGTCGCCCCGCAGTCGTCGAGATCCTCGTCCTGACGTCGTCCCTGGTCGCCGCTGTGGTGCTGGTCGTCCTCTGACCGGGGCCGGTCAGAGCCCGGCGGCGGTGCGGATGTCGACGCCGATCGCGTCGAGCCGCCCGGCCGCCACGATGCGCGCCGCGGGCACGCCTCCGGCCGGCTCCACGGGGACGACGACCTCGAGGTAGCACTTGATCTTCGGCTCGGTGCCGCTGGGACGCACGATGACCCGGGCGCCCTCGGCCAGCCGGTAGCGCAGCCCGTCGGTCGGCGGGAGGCCCCCGACGCCCTCGGACAGGTCCTCCACCGCGAGGACGTCGAAGCCCCCGAGGCTGGTCGGCGGCTCGGCCCGCAGACGCTGCATCGCGTCGGAGATGATCGTCAGGTCCTCCACGCGCACCGAGACCTGGTCGGTCGCGTGCAGGCCGTGCTCGGTGGCGAGGTCGTCGAGGAGGTCGAGGAGGTCGCGGCCCTCGGCCTTGAGCTCGGCGGCGAGCTCGCAGAGCACGAGCAGCGCCGAGACGCCGTCCTTGTCACGGACGTGCGCGGGGTCGACGCAGTAGCCCAGGGCCTCCTCGTAACCGAAGGCGAGCCCCTCGATGCGCGAGATCCACTTGAAGCCGGTGAGGGTCTCGGCGTGCGGCTGGCCGGCTGCCGCGGCGAGCTTGCCGAGCAGCGACGACGACACGATCGAGGTGGCGTACACGCCCTCCTTGCCCGAGGTGAGGAGGCGGTGGGCGAGCAGGGCGCCGACCTCGTCGCCGCGCAGCATCTGCCAGCCGGCCGGACCCGGCACCGCCGCCGCGCACCGGTCGGCGTCCGGGTCGTTGGCGACCACGAGGTCGGCACCGTTGCGTTCGGCAAGGGCCAGCGCAAGGTCCATGGCGCCGGGCTCCTCGGGGTTGGGGAAGCCGACGGTGGGGAAGTCGGGGTCGGGCTGCTCCTGCTCGCCGACCACCTGGGGTGCCGCGAAGCCGGCCGTCTCGAGCACCTGGGTCACCGAGCTGCCCCCCACGCCGTGCAGCGGGGTGTAGACGATCGCGAGGTCGCGCGGGCCGTCGCCGGCGAGGCCCGCCACGGTGTCGAGGTAGTGGTCGATGATGTCCTCGCCGAGGATCGTGCCGGCCTTCCCGCGGGGGATGTCCTCGAGGATGCCCACGGCGGCGATGTGGCGGGCGATGTCGGTGTCGGCCGGCGAGACGATCTGGCTGCCGTCGCCGAGGTAGACCTTGTAGCCGTTGTCCTGCGGCGGGTTGTGGCTCGCGGTGACCATGATCCCCGCCACCGACCCGAGCTCGCGGATGGCGAAGGCCAGCAGCGGGGTGGGGAGCGCTCGGGGCATCACCCACGCGGTGAAGCCGGCGCCCGTCATCACCTCCGCGGTGTCGCGGGCGAAGATGTCGGAGTTGTGCCGCGCGTCGTAGCCGATCACGACCGAGGCGCCGTGCCCGCCGGCCTCGGCGTGGCCCTGCTCGTGCAGGTAGGCGGCGAGCCCGGCCGCCGCGCGCTGCACGACGACCCGGTTCATCCGGTTGGGGCCGGCCCCCAGCGCGCCGCGCAGGCCCGCGGTGCCGAACTGCAGCGTGCCGCGGAACCGGTCGGCGAGGTCGGCAGCCGCACCGTCGGTGCCGGCGACCACGTCGGAGATCACCTTCTCCAGCTCGGCGCGGGTCTGGAGATCAGGATCCTGGGCCGCCCACGTGCGGGCGCGCTCGAGCAGGACGTCGACGTCGGGACTCATGTGAGGCACGGTAGCGCCCTGACGGACCCGCGACCGGGGCGGTCGGACTCGCTCAGTCGATGAAGCGGCCGTCGACGACCGTGCGCCCGGTGTTGTCGACCTCGGCGCCCTCGGGGCGGTTGGCGGGGTCGAGGCGGCGCTCCCGCTCGGCGGCGATCTCGGCTCGCTCCTCCTCCGAGACCTCCATCTCGGCGAAGGTCTTCGACGGGTCCGACGTGCCGACGCTCTCGTCGTCGTCGGGGTGCTCGGCCCGCCAGGCCTCCAGCGTGGGGAGGGTCGCATGGGTGTTGTCGACCTCGGTGCCCGCCGACCGGTTGTCCGGGTCGAGGCGACGCCGCCGCTCGGCCTCGATGGTGGCGATCTCGTCGCTCGCGTCGGTCTCCGACGAGCTCTGGCCGTCGTCGACGACCGGGTTGTCAGCGTGCTCGATCTTGTCGTAGGACATCTGCTGCTCCTCCCGTGGTGCTCCGCAGTGGTGCGCCTTCGCAGGCAGCCAAGCACCGCCGACGTGGCCCGGACCTCATCCCGGCGGAGGAGAGCGGGTCAGGACTCGTCGACCGCGAGGTGGGTGTTCTCGGCGGCCAGCAGGACCGCACCCACGAGGCTCGCGCGCTCGCCGAGCAGCGAGCCGAGCACGGGGGTCGTCGCGACCGAGTCGAGGGCGTGACGGCGCAGGCCGATGCGGGCCGAGGCCAGCAGCAGCTCGCCGGCGCGGGCCATGTCGCCGCCCACGACGACGACCGAGGGGTTGATGAGGTTGACGATGCTGGCCAGGGCCCAGCCGAGGTGGAGCCCGGCGTCCTCCAGCGCACGCTGGGCGGAGATGTGGCCGTCGTGCGCGGCTGCGAAGACGCCGTCGAGATCGGCCCCGGGCAGCTGGGCGGCCATCATCTCGAGCACCGGCCCGGAGGAGGTGTAGGCCTCGAGGCACCCGCGGCTGCCGCAGCGGCAGAGCGGTCCCTGCTCGTCGAGGGTCAGGTGGCCGATCTCCCCGGCGGTGCCGCCCGAGCCGTGGTAGAGCCGGTTGTCGATGATGATCCCGGCGCCGACGCCGGAGGAGATCTTCACGAACACCGAGCTGTCGTGACCGCGGCCCACGCCGTAGCGGTGCTCGGCGATGGCGCCGAGGTTGGCGTCGTTCTCGACCGACACCGCGGTGCCGAAGTGCGACTCGGCGACCAGGCGCGTGTTGACGCCGTCCCAGCCGGGGAAGATCGACGACGAGCCCACGGTCTCGTCGGTGACGGGCGCCGGGAGGCCGAGCCCCACGTGGCGCACCGGGCTGTGCCCGGCGGCGAGCCCGTCGAGCATCTCGGTCGCCAGGGTCAGCGCCTCGACGTGGTGGTGGGCGTGGGGGAGCGGACGTCGCTCCTCGCCCAGGATCCGGCCCGTCAGGTCGCCCACCGCGACCGCGACGTGGCTGTGGCCGAAGTCGACGCCGGCCACGGTCCCGGCCTTGGGGGCCAGGCGGACCGACGACCCGCGACGCCCGCTGCCGGGGTCGGTGCTGACCAGGCCGGACGCCGCGAGGTCGCGCACGATGTTGGACACCGTCGCCGGCGCGAGTCCGGTGGCCCGCGCGATCTCCGCCTGGGTGAAGGCCCCGGCCTCGTCGTCGAGCGCTTCGGGGCCGCGCCGGAGGAGGTCGAGGACGCGCTGCTGGTTGGCGACACGCAGGGTCGACGTCGAGCCCGGTGCGGAGGGGGAGGGCGGCGTCATGGGACGAACTGTGCAGCAACCTGTATTAGCGGTCAAGAGTTGAACGCAAAACCGTTCCGAAGCCGTCGAAACAAACTTTTTGTCATCACACCTTGACGACAAGCAGGTGACCGTTGACACTCGTTCCTAGTCTCAGCCAGCAGGCTGAACGATCTCAGTCGAGGAGAGTCCCGTGTCCACACCCCTTCACCGCTTCGCCGTCCTCGGTGCCGCCGTCCTCATCGGGGCCGCCGGCCTCTCCGCCTGCGGTGCCAACGAGGCCCAGTCCGGCTCCGGCACCGACGCCTCGGGCACCACGGGCGAGACCTCGTCCGACAGCCTGAGCATCGCGCTGCTCCTGCCCGAGTCGAAGACCACGCGCTACGAGGCGTTCGACAAGCCGCTCTTCGAGGCCAAGGTCGCCGAGCTGTGCGACGAGTGCGTCGTCGACTACTACAACGCCGACCAGGACGAGCAGAAGCAGCAGCAGCAGGTCGCCGCGGCGCTGACCAAGGGTGCCAAGGTCCTCGTGCTCGACCCGGTCAACGGTGACGGTGCCGGCGGCATGGTCGCCGACGCGCAGGCCGAAGGCGTCCCGGTCATCGCCTACGACCGCTTCATCGCGAGCGCCGACTACTACATGTCCTTCGACAACAACACCGTCGGTCAGATGCAGGGCGAGGCCCTCGTCGAGGCGATGGGCGACAGCGGCGACATCCTGATGCTCAACGGTGCGCCCTCCGACCCCAACGCCGCGCAGTTCAAGGCCGGCGCGCACTCGGTGATCGACGAGTCGGGCCTCGAGCTCCTCGCCCCCGAGTACGACAACCCGGACTGGAGCCCCGAGAACGCCCAGACCTACGTCACCGACCAGATCAGCAAGTTCGGTGCCGACGCGATCGACGGCGTCTACGCCGCCAACGACGGCCAGGCCGGTGGCGTCGTCGCCGCCCTGCTCGGCGCCGGCGTCGCCCCTGCGGACCTGCCGCCGATCACCGGTCAGGACGCCGAGCTCGCCGCCGTGCAGCGCATCGTCGCCGGTGAGCAGACGGTGACGATCTACAAGCCGATCCCGATCGAGGCCGAGACCGCCGCCGAGCTCGCCGTCGACATCGCCCAGGGCAACGACATCCCCTCGACCTCGGTCACCGGTGTGGAGCAGAGTGACTTCGAGGGCGTCACGTCCTACATCTTCACCCCGACCGCGGTGACCCAGGACAACGTCGCCGACACCGTCGTCGCCGACGGCTTCTACTCCGTCGACGACATCTGCACCGCCGCGTACGCCGACGCCTGCAAGGCGGCCGGTCTCTCGTGACGACCGCCCCCCACCACGTGGCGACCCCGGGTAGGGAGGCGCGGGAGACCGTGCTCTCCCTGTCCGGCATCCACAAACGATTCGGCGCCGTCCAGGCGCTGACCGACGTCTCCCTCGACGTCGCGGCCGGTGAGGTGGTCGCCCTGGTGGGGGACAACGGCGCCGGCAAGTCGACGCTCGTCAAGGTGATCTCGGGCGTCTACCAGCCCGACACCGGCGACATCGAGCTCGCCGGCAAGCGGGTCAAGGTCGGTGGGCCGCGCCAGGCCCAGGACCTCGGCATCGCCACCGTCTTCCAGGACCTCGCGCTGTGCGACAACCTCGACGTCGTCGCCAACCTCTTCCTCGGCCAGGAGCTGCGGAGCAGGGGCGTCATCGACGAGGTCGCGATGGAGGTCGAGTCGTGGCGGCTGCTGCGCAGCCTCTCCGCCAAGATCCCCTCGGTGCGGATCCCGATCGCCGCCCTGTCCGGCGGCCAGCGTCAGACCGTTGCCATCGCGCGGTCGCTGGTGGGCAACCCGAAGGTCGTGATGCTCGACGAGCCCACGGCCGCGCTCGGAGTGGCCCAGACCGCCGAGGTGCTGAACCTCGTCGAGCGCCTGCGCGAGAACGGGCTCGGCGTCATCCTGATCAGCCACAACATGGCAGACGTGCAGGCGGTCGCCGACCGCATCGTGGTGATGCGACTGGGTCGCAACGCCGCGGAGTTCCGCACCGAGGACGTCAGCACCGCCGACCTCGTCGCCGCCATCACCGGCGCCTCGGACAACGTGGTGGCCAACCGGGCCGCCCGGTCGGGCGCAGCGAGCAAGGAGCACCACGATGGCTGAGTCCGTCAGCACGACCTCGTCGGACCGTCTCGACGAGCGGCTCATCGCGCAGGGCAGCGGCCCGGCGGCGATGCTGGGCGCCTTCTGGGCGCGCCTCAAGGGCGGGGACCTCGGCAGCCTGCCCGTGGTCTTCGGCCTGATCGCGATCAGCGTGGTCTTCTACCTCAAGGAGCCCATCTTCCTGTCGTCGCGCAACCTGGTGACGATCACCCAGTTCGCGGCGCCGATTGGGATCATCTCCCTCGGCATCGTGCTGGTGCTGCTGCTCGGCGAGATCGACCTCTCGGTCGGCTCGGTGAGCGGCGCGTCGGCCGCCGTGATGGCCGTCCAGGTGGTCAACAACGGCCAGTCGATGGTGGTCGGGCTCGTCGCCGGCATCGCGGTCGGCGTCGCCGTCGGCCTGGTCTACGCCTTCCTCTACACCAAGCTGGGGGTGCCGAGCTTCGTGTTCTCGCTGGCGGGGCTGCTGGCCTTCCAGGGCGTGCTGCTCTACGTCCTGGGCTCCAACGGCACGATCAACCTGCCCTCCGACAGCTGGCTGCTGCAGTTCGCACGGTTCAAGTTCCTCACCGGGGCGGCGTCGTACGTGCTCGTGGCCCTGATCGGCCTCGCGTTCCTCGGCGCCCAGCTGTGGGGCCGCCGCTCGCGCCTCAAGGCGCAGCTGAGCGCTCCCTCGACGACGTCGATCCTGGTGCGGGCCGGCCTGCTGACCGGTGGTCTGGGCTACCTGACCTACTACCTCAACATCGCCCGCGGGTGGAGCTACCTGTGGCTGCTCTTCGCCGCGATGGTGGTGCTGATGGACTTCGCCCTGCGGCGCACCCGCTGGGGCCGTCACCTCTTCGCCGTCGGCGGCAACGAGGAGGCCGCGCGCCGCTCGGGCATCAAGGTCGACCGGATCTACCTCTCGGTCTTCGTCGGCTGCTCGACGCTCGCGGCGATCGGCGGCATCCTCGGCGCCGCGCAGCTGACGTCGGTCTCGCAGAGCACCGGCACCACCGACACCAACCTCACGGCGATCGCCGCGGCGGTCATCGGTGGCACCAGCCTCTTCGGCGGCCGTGGCTCGGCGTACTCCGCGATGCTCGGCATCCTGGTGCTCTACGCGATCCAGAACGGCCTGAACCTCATCGGGGTCGACTCCTCGGTGCGATTCATGGTCACCGGCGCAGTGCTCCTGCTGGCCGTGGCGATCGACTCGGTCTCGCGCCGAGCGCGCTCGAGCAGCGGCAGAGGCTAGCGCCGCCGGCGCTGTCCAGGGCTGGGCGCCCGTCTCCACCGGGTCTCCCTCAGGTCTCCAGAGGGATCAGGAGGGATCAGGAGGAGACGGGCGCCGACAGCATCCCCACGACCATGTCGACCAGGTTGCGGGTGAACGGCTCGATCGCGAGCTGCGCGCGTCCGGGCGTCTCCCGCTCCCCGGCGCGACTGCGGTCGGCGATGGCGCGCAGCACGAACGCCGAGACCAGTGAGAGGCGCTCGGAACGGACGTCCTCCGGCAGCGCCGGCATCCGATCCTCGAGCAGCGCGTAGACCTCGAAGCCACCCAGCCGCTCCAGCGCGTGCAGCACCCCGGCGTCCATCGAGCCGGGGTCCTCCTCGACGAGCTCGCCGAGGATCATCAGGTAGCTGCGCCCCAGTCCACCGCGCTCGGCGAGCTCGATCGCGGGCAGCACCAGCGCGCGCACGACCGAGACCAGGTCGTCGTCCGGACGCTCGCGGGCGACCGACATCAACTCCTGCTCGCGCGCCGCGAGGGCGTCGAGCGGCTGCTCGAGCACCGCGACGAGCATGCCCGTGCGGGACCCGAAGTGGTAGTGCACCGCGCCCCGGTTGCGCTGCCCCGCCTGGCGGGTGATCTCGAGCAGGGACGCCGTGTGCACCCCGTGCTCGGCGAACCCGCGTGTCGCCGCCTCGATGAGGCGGTTGCGGGTCTCCTCGGCAGGACCCATCAGATGCCCGGCACGATCCGGCCCAGGAGGTCACCCATCCGGGTCGCGGCCGCCCGGCCCGCCTCAAGGACCTCCTCGTGGTTGAGCGGCTCGCCGCTGATGCCCGCGGCCAGGTTGGTGACCAGGCTGATGCCCAGCACCTCCATGCCGGCCTCGCGCGCGGCGATCGCCTCGAGGGTGGTGCTCATGCCGACCAGCGTGCCGCCGATCGCACGCACCATGCCGATCTCGGCGGGCGTCTCGTAGTGGGGCCCGGGGAACTGCACGTAGATGCCTTCGTCGAGGCTCGGGTCGACCTCGCGGCACATGGCGCGCAGGCGGCCGGAGTAGAGATCGGTGAGGTCGACGAAGTTGGCACCCTCGATGGGGGAGCGGCCGGTGAGGTTGATGTGGTCGCTGATCAGCACGGGCGTGCCGGGGGTCCAGGTGTCCTTGAGCCCACCGCAACCGTTGGTCAGCACGATGGCCCGGCAGCCGGCCGCGGCAGCGGTGCGGACGCCGTGCACGACGGCGGAGACGCCCTTGCCCTCGTAGTAGTGGGTGCGGCTGAGGAAGACGAGCAGCTGCTTGTCACCGGCGCGGACCGAACGGATCTTGCCGGAGTGCCCGGCGACGGCTGCGGCGGAGAAGCCCGGCAGGTCGGTGGTCGAGATCTCGGCCGTGACCTCGCCCAGGGCGTCGACGGCCGGCAGCCAGCCGCTGCCCAGCACCAAGGCGACGTCGTGGGACTCGATCCCGGTGAGCTCGGCGAGCGTGTCGGCGGCCTGACGGGCGAGGGCGGCGGAGTCGTGAGGCGTGGTGGAGTCGGTCACCCTGCGGAGCCTAGAGCGTGCGGGGGTGCGACTACAGACCGGTCGAGCGGCAGGGACGTCGGCGCAGGGCGGCGACGTAGTCGTCCGGGGCGTCGGCGGCCTCGGCGGAGTCGGCCAGGATGCCGAGCGTCACCGCGGACGGCAGCCCGCCCTCGTAGGCGTCGAGCACGTAGGTCCACGCGACGAGCTCGCCGGTCATCGTCGAGATCCGGACCTTGACCTTGCGGTAGAGGCCCGAGTCGGCCTGCTCGACGTGGTCGAGCGCCGACTCGTCCTGGGTGGGCACGTCGTAGACGGCGACGAAGACCCGCTCGAACGGGTCCTGGACGATCGTGGAGAGCGCTCCGTCCCAGCCGTGCTCCTCCCCACCGAAGGTGAGTCGCCACCCCTCCAGCCAGCCGGTCGTGCGCAGAGGCGAGTGCGGACAGCGCTCGCTCATCCGCGCAGGATCGAGGTTGGTCCCGTAGGCGGCGTACAACGTCACACCCCAGACACTAGTGGGCGACGTGAGTCGAGCGGCTCCGGACACTAGGGTGGGGCCCGTGAGCCACTTCGATGTCCTTGTTCTCGGTGCCGGCCCCGGTGGGTACGTCGCTGCAATCCGCGCAGCCCAGCTCGGCAAGTCCGTAGCTGTGGTGGAGGAGAAGTACTGGGGCGGTGTGTGCCTGAACGTGGGCTGCATCCCGTCCAAGGCGCTCCTCAAGAACGCCGAGCTGTCGCACGTGCTCACGCACGAGAAGGACAAGTACGGCATCGAGGGCGACGCCACGATGGCGTTCGGCCCGACGCACAAGCGCTCGCGCCAGGTGAGCGCCGGCATCGTCAAGGGCGTCCACTTCTTGATGAAGAAGAACAAGATCACCGAGATCGACGGCTGGGGCACCCTCACCGGGCCCACGTCGATCGACGTGAAGAACAAGGACGGCGAGACGACGTCGTACACCTGCGACGACCTGATCATCGCCACGGGTGCCACCGTGCGTCTGGTGCCGGGCGTCGAGCTCAGCGAGAACGTCGTCACCTACGAGGAGCAGATCCTCGACGAGAACCTCCCCGGCTCGGTCATCATCGGCGGGTCCGGCGCGATCGGCGTCGAGTTCGCCTACGTCATGAAGAACTTCGGTGTCGACGTGACCATCGTCGAGTTCGTCGACCGGATGGTCCCGACCGAGGACGAGGCGGTCTCCAAGGAGCTCGCCAAGCACTACAAGAAGCTCGGCGTGAAGGTGCTGACCTCGACCGCCGTCAAGAACGTCGAGGACACCGGCTCGGGCGTCAAGGTGACCGTGGCTCCCGCCGGCGGCGGCGAGGAGAAGGTGCTCGAGGCCGACAAGTTCCTCGCCGCGTTCGGCTTCGCTCCGCGCGTGGAGGGCTACGGGCTCGAGGCGACCGGCGTCGAGACCACCGAGCGCGGCGCCATCGCGATCGACGGCCGCGGACGCACCAACGTCGAGCACGTCTACGCCATCGGTGACGTCACCGGCAAGCTGATGCTGGCCCACGTCGCCGAGGCCATGGGCATCGTGGCGGCCGAGACGATCGCCGACGCCGAGACCATGGAGATCGACTTCGACATGATCCCGCGCGCGACCTACTGCCAGCCGCAGATCGCCTCCTTCGGCT
>JBFJKO010000042.1:0-12309 GCA_041634935.1 Nocardioides sp. | reverse complement strand
GACGACCCGACGCGCTACCGGCTCTCCGACGACGTCGAGCGCTGGAAGCTCAAGGACCCGATCGCACGGGTGAAGGTCTGGCTCGACCGCAACGGCCTGGCCGACAAGGAGTTCTACGACTCGGTCGCCACCGAGGCCGACGAGCTCGGCCACACGCTCCGCGAGGGGTGCAAGGCGATGCCCGACCCGGAGCCGCTGAGCATGTTCGACCACGTCTACGCCGACATGCCGCCCGAGCTGGTCGAGCAGCGCGACGGGTTCGCCTCCTACCTCGAGACGTTCGAAGGAGCGCGCTGATGAGCACCCAGTCCACCCAGAAGATCACCCTGGCCAAGGGCCTCAACATGGGCCTGCGCCGGGCGATGGAGGACGACGACAAGGTCCTGCTGATGGGCGAGGACGTCGGCAAGCTCGGCGGCGTCTTCCGCATCACCGACGGCCTGCAGAAGGACTTCGGCGAGGACCGCGTCATCGACTCGCCGCTCGCGGAGTCCGGCATCGTCGGCACCGCCGTCGGCATGGCCATGCGCGGCTACCGGCCCGTGGTGGAGATCCAGTTCGACGGCTTCGTCTACCCCGCCTACGACCAGATCGTCTGCCAGGTCGCGAAGATCCACTACCGGTCCAAGGGCCGGACCAAGATGCCGATCGTCATCCGGATCCCCTTCGGTGGCGGCATCGGCGCGGTCGAGCACCACAGCGAGTCGCCCGAGGCGCAGTTCGCCCACACGCCCGGCCTCAAGGTCGTCGCCTGCTCCAACCCCGTCGACGGCTACTGGATGATGCAGCAGGCCATCGCGTGCGACGACCCGGTGATCTTCCTCGAGCCCAAGCGGCAGTACCACGCCGACAAGGCCGAGCTCGACGACTCCCAGTCCCTCGCCGACGTCGCGCCGCTGTTCACCTCGCGCATCGTGCGCTCGGGCGCCGACGCGACGCTGCTCGCCTACGGCCCGACCGTCAAGACCGCGCTCAAGGCCGCCGAGGCCGCCGCGAGCGAGGGACGCTCGCTCGAGGTCATCGACCTGCGCACGCTCTCGCCGCTCGACATGGGTCCGGTCCACGACTCCGTGCGTCGGACCGGCCGTGCGGTCGTCGTTCACGAGGCCCACGTCAACCTCGGTCTCGGCTCCGAGCTCGCCGCGCGCATCACCGAGGAGTGCTTCTACTCCCTCGAGGCGCCGGTGCTGCGGGTCGGCGGGATGGACACGCCCTACCCGGCGTCGCGGATCGAGGAGGACTTCCTCCCCGACCTCGACCGGGTGCTGGACGCCGTCGACCGCTCGTTCGAGTTCTGAGGAGGCCTGCCATGGCTGAGTACAAGCTGCCCGACGTGGGCGAGGGTCTGACCGAGGCCGAGATCGTGACCTGGAAGGTGAAGGTCGGCGACGTCATCGCCATCAACGACATCGTCGTGGAGATCGAGACCGCCAAGTCACTGGTCGAGCTGCCCTCGCCGTACGCCGGTGAGGTCACCGCGCTGCTCGTGGCCGAGGGCGAGACCGTCGAGGTCGGCACGCCGATCATCGCGATCGGCGAGCCCGGCTCGGGCGCTGCCGCTCCTGCCGACGACGCGCCTCGCGAGGACCCGACGCCCGCCGACGCTGCGCTCGAGATCGACCTCTCCAACCCCGCGGCCAGCGGCGGGGGCGAGGGCGAGAGCCTCGTCGGTCGCAACAAGGCCGACCGGGGGCCGACCCGTCGCGCCCGCAAGGCCGCTGCCCCGGCTGCCAAGGCCGCGCTCCAAGGCGCCTTCGCTGCCGGTGACGCCGCCGACGTGCACGTGCCGGTGGAGGCCGAGCCGGCCGACGAGCCCGCCGTGCCCGCAGAGCCCGCACGCGTCGTCGAGGCGCGCGACCCCGGCTCCGTGCGGGTGCTGGCGAAGCCGCCGGTGCGCAAGCTGGCCAAGGACCTCGGCGTCGACCTGACCACGCTCGTCGCGACCGGGCCCAACGGCACGATCTCGCGGGCCGACGTGGAGGGGGCTCGGGGCGGGGCCTCGGACGGCGCGGCAGGTGCGGCAGGTGCAGGGGCTTCGAGGCCGCTCGTGGCTCGCGGCACCTCCACCGAGCGTGAGACGCGCGAGCCGGTCAAGGGCGTGCGCAAGATGATGGCGGGCGCGATGGTCGGCTCCGCCTTCACCGCGCCCCACGTCACCGAGTGGGTGACCCTCGACGCCACGGCCACGGTCGAGCTGGTCGAGCGACTCAGGAAGCGCCGCGAGCTGCGCGACCTCAAGGTCTCGCCGCTGCTGGTGCTCGCCAAGGCGGTGCTGCTGGCGATGCGCCGGGCGCCGGAGATCAACTCCTGGTGGGACGACGCCGCGCAGGAGGTCGTCTACAAGCACTACGTCAACCTCGGCATCGCCGCCGCCACGCCGCGCGGGCTCGTCGTGCCCAACGTCAAGGACGCCGACCAGCTCTCGCTGGTCGAGCTCGCCGAGGCGCTCAGTGCGCTCACCACGACCGCGCGCGAGGGGAAGACGCAGCCGGCCGAGATGGCCGACGGCACCTTCACCATCACCAACGTGGGCGTCTTCGGCGTCGACGCCGGCACCCCGATCATCAACCCCGGCGAGTCGGCGATCCTGTGCTTCGGCGCGATCAAGAAGCAGCCGTGGGTGGTGCAGAACGCCGACGGTGACGACGAGATCGCCGTCCGGCACGTGACGACCCTGGCGCTCAGCTTCGACCACCGTCACGTCGACGGCGAGAAGGGCTCGCGCTTCCTCGCCGACGTCGCGGGCATCCTGGAGGACCCCGCCTCGGCGCTGCTGTTCTGACGCCGATTTGACGCCGGCGCGGCCGACGTCAGCCGACGATCGCGACGTTCTCGACCTCGGCCTCGCGGGCGGCCTCCCGGTGGGAGGCCACCGCCGAGGCGACGGAGGCGAGGGCCTCGGTGAGGCGGGTGATGCCTTCGCGCAGCCGCCGGTCGTGGTCGCGCTGGGCGATCCGGGACGGCGTCTCGTCGGTCCAGCCCGCCAGGGTGGTGTCGACACGGTCGAGCAGCCCGGCGAGGTGGACGGTCAGCTCGTCGGTGGCGGTCGTCAGTGCCGTCTCGATGTCCTCGAGCGAGCCCTGGTGCACCACGAGTCCACGCTCGCTCATCGCGGGCCGCCCTCGAGGCGCTCGATCAATGAGCCCATGCGCTCGGCCTGACCGACGTCGTTGACGCGGTGCTCGTTCGCGGTCTGCATGATCGCCTGCGCGTAGCCCTCGAGGATCGGCGCGAGGGTCGAGGCGACGTCGCACCACGCACCCAGCGCCTCCCCGAGACCGGCGGCGGCCTCCCCGCGGAAGCCCACCGAGGCCGCGCTCACCTGGTCGCTCAGCGTGCCCAGCAGCTCCTGGGTCGGGGCGATCCCCTCGGCGATCGTGATCGCCGCGTCGTTGAGCTGCTCGAACTCGAGTCCGATGGTCACAGGGGCTCCTCCCGCTCGGCTGGTGCCAGTCTGACCGACCTGCCTCCACGGCAAACCTGGTGGTTTGGGCCGCGGCGCGCGGAGGCAGGGTCAGGGCGTGGCCGACTACGACTTCGAGGTGGACCTGCCGAGCCTGGGCAAGGCCGCGCAGGGGCTCGCCGAGACGGTCCAGCTGTTCAAGGACAAGGACGTCGAGGACCTCGTGCCGAGCAGGGCCGACCTCGGCAGCGACGTGGTGTGGAGCGCCGTCGACGAGTTCAAGAACCGCTGGGAGGAGGGCATCAACCACCTCTGCCAGGACGTCGAGGAGATGGCCGGCCGCCTGGGCAAGATCGCGATGAACTACTACGAGACCGACCGGGCCGGCTACGACGCCCTGCACGCGGTCGCGGCCACCGTCGCCGCCGTGCGGGTCATGGACACCTGATGCCCGACTTCACCATCGCGGGCGACCCCGGGGCGATCCGCGCGCAGGCGCAGGTGACGTCGTCCAAGGCGCAGCTCTTCCACGACACCGGCGCGGGTCTCTCGAAGATCGAGGCCGCGGGCTGGACCGGCCGCGCTGCCGATCGCTTCCGTGACGCGCACGACCTCGAGCCGGACCGCTGGTACCAGGCCGGCAACGGCTTCGCGCGGGCCGGTGCGGCGCTGACGACCTACGCGGAGCGTCTCGAGAGCGCTCAGGAGGTCGCCGCCTGGGCGCAACGTGAGTACGCCCGCGGCGAGCAGGTGACCGCGTCGGCGCGCTCGGCGTACGACGCCGACCTGGCCGACGGCCGCGCCAAGCTGGCGGCCGGCATCTACTCCTCGCTCCAGGTCCTGCCGTTCGACGACCCCGGCGCCGCCATCCGGTCGCAGGCCCTCGCCGCGCTCGCCGCGGCCCGATCGGCCCTCGACAACGCTGCGCACGTCTGCGCCGGGGAGGTGCGAGCCGGGTGCGCCGACGCCCCGGAGGAGCCCGGTTGGCTGGAGTCGGGGCTGCGGTTCGTCGGCGGTGTCCTCGAGGGCACCGGCGAGGCGCTGTGGGACCTCGCCACGATGATGCCGTTCAGCCCGATCAACCTCGTCGACGACACCTGGAAGCTCGCCACCGGTGACCTGACCCCCGAGGAGCTGCTGACCCGCTACGAGCTCGGCCTCGACCAGGCGCACGCCATGCTCGGCGCCCTGCGCGACGACCCCGTCGAGTTCGGCAAGGTGCTCGGCAAGGGCCTGCTCGATTGGGACACCTGGGCCGACGACCCCGCGCGGGCGCTGGGTCACCTCGTGCCCGACGCGATCGCGGCGGCCTTCACCGCCAGCGCTGCCGGTGCCGCCACCCGGGGTGCGGGAGCAGTCGACGACGTCGCCGACGGACTGCGCGCGCTCGACCGGATGGGTGACGCGAGTGAGCTGCGACGTCTCGTCGACCTCGACGCGTTCGACGACCTCCGGCGCTTCGACGATGTCCCCGAGGCGCCGCAGGGGACGTGGCGAGACCTCGGTGACCCCGGTCTCGACGCGTGGGTCGACGAGGTCCACGAGCTGCATCCCGAGCTGTCGCGTGACGGCATCCGCGGCTTGTGGGACTACACGACCGACGGTGGTTACGACGCCTTGAACGGACAGCTGAGGTCGGGTGCCACGGACCCGGCCGTCCAGGCGCGCATCGATGCGACCAACGACGGGATCGCGGCACTCCCGACCCGGCCCGGTGACACCTTCCGGGGCACGAACCTGCCCGACCACGTGCTGGACGAGATCCAGCTGACGGGTCGTTACTCCGATCCCGCCTTCTCCAGCAGCTCCATGCGGCCGGACGTCGCCGAGGGCTTCATCCGTCCTCACGACCCCAACCCCACCCGGATCACGATCGAGGGGGTCAGCGGCGTCGACGTCAGGCCGTTCTCGGCAGCGCGGGGGGAGGCCGAGATCCTGTTCCCGAGTCAGACCGAGTTCGAGGTCGTGAGTAACGTGATGGGCACCGACGGCGTACGCACCCTGGTGCTGAGGGAGGCCCCGTGAGTGATCGCTGGGACGGCATGACCGAGGACGAGATCGCGGCCGCAGCACGACAGCAGTGGACCGACGGTCTCGCGGAGGCACGTGCGCGCGGAGACGTCCCTCCGCGCGTCAGTCGCGTCAAGCAAGCCGACTACCCGCACCTCCAGCGCGTCGGCTGGACCTTCCAGCTGCGCCGAGGTGCTGCGATCGGGTGGCGCGAGACGCTGGACGGTGCGCTGCGGCTGGGGACGGTCGAGGGTCGGCGGCTGACCGAGACCGACGACCTGGTGGTCGTGGTGCGCCTCGATGACCAGGTCTGGGGGGTGCAACGTGCCGACGGCCTCCCGTGGCCGCCCGAGCCGACCGCGTGGAGCGTGCCGCTCGAGCACCTCGACCTCGAGGTGTCGGCCTGGGCGCTGGCGCCCCAGGTCGTCGACGACCCGGATGCGGTGGTGGCCCTGTCGGGCGACCCCTCGCGGGCGTGGGTGCGGTCCGGGCGTCTCGACGAAGCACCCGTGGCGGCCGACGGGGAGCTGACGTGAACGCCCACCCAGGCGGGCTGCCGTCGTCCGTCGGTGAGGTCGTGAGGACCCTCGAGAAGCTGCCACCGCACGAGGACGTCGTCTTCCGCGGGTGGAACGACACCGACGTGTGGGGCAGCGGTGCGGGTTCGTTCGTCACCTCGGGGCTGACGGCCACGTCACGCGACCCGCGCGTCGCCTCGGAGAACTTCACGACGACGGGGCTGTACGCCATCTCCTCCCGCACGGGGCGGGCGATCGAGCAATTCTCCGCCCGCCGTGAGGAGCGGGAGGTGGTGCTCCTGCCGGCGACGGTCCTCGTGTGGGGTGGCCGGGTCACGGTCGGCGACGTGGTGGTCACGTTGATCGACGAGGTCGTCCTCTCCGAGGCGACCGCCGGCGGGATGCCGACCGCCGAGCTCGAGAGGCGCGTGGCCGGACGGGTCCGGAGCGCTCTCGAGCGAGCGGACGTCGTCGTCGGGCAGCGCGGCAGGTTCGTCGGGCCTTTCGAGTAGGGGCGAGCCGCCCGGGCGCCGGTGCGACCTCAGGGCTCGACGGGCCCGACCTCCCAGCCCTCCGGGCTGATCGGGTGCAGGATCGCGTCGGTGCCGCCGTCGATGAAGAGGCAGCTGCCGACGATCAGCGACGCGGCGTCCGAGAGCAGGAACGCGATCGGCGCCGCGATCTCCTCCGGCCGGCCGTCGCGACCGATGGCGGTCGGGTAGGAGTCGCCGAGCGGCCCGAAGACCGGGTCGGCGGCCATCTCGGCAGTCATCGCGGTGGCCACCTTGCCGGGGGCGACCGAGTTGAGCCGGATGCCGGCCCCGATCCACTCCGGCTTCACGCCCTCGCGCCGTGCCCACCACGCCAGGGCGGCCTTGGTGGAGGGGTAGATCATCACCGCCTCGGTCGCTGCTGCGGCGGCGCGGGCGGAGTCCTCGTTCTCACGCAGGCAGCGGGTGGCGACCTCGGCGTCCCAGCCGGGCATGCCGGTGATCGAGTTCGACGCCAGGAGCACCACCGACGACTGGCCGGCCGCCACCAGCTGCGGCCGCAGCCCGCGGACCAGGGCGATGGCCCCGAAGAAGTTGACCGAGGTGACGAGCGCCGGGTCGCTGCCGGTGAAGCCGCCGAGCCCGGCGGCCGGGACGAGCCCGTGCACGACGTCGGTCAGGGCCTGCACCCCGGCGACCGCCTCGGCGCGGCCCTCCGGCGTGGCCAGGTCGGCGACCACCTCGGCCTCGTGCCGGTCCACGGTGATCACTCGGTGGCCCTGCTCACGGAGGAGCGAGGTGGTGGCGGCGCCGATGCCGCTGGCGGCACCGCTGACGACGTACGTGCGAGTCATGCCGCCAGACTAGAACACGTTCTAGTGCCGGGCTACACGTAGCGGCGAGCCCGGTCGGCCGGGCTGCCGGCGCCGGAGCGCAGCAGCGCCGACAGCTCGTGCTCGAGCACCGCGCCCATCCGACGGCAGAACTCCTCGGGCTCGTCGGCCGCGTCCGGGTGCTCCCCGACGATCCGGTCGACCACGCCGAGGCGGTGGAGGTCGATCGCGCGCACCTGCTGCTGGCGCGCCATCTCGGGGGCGTGGTCGAGGTCGCGGTGCACGATCGCGCTCGCGCCCTCGGGCGGCAGCGGCGAGAGCCAGGCGTGCTGCGCGGCCACGACGCGGTCGGCCGGCAGGAACGCCAGCGCGCCCCCGCCGTTGCCCTCGCCGAGCATCAGGCACAGCGTCGGGGCGTCGAGCGAGACCAGCTCGGCCAGGCAGCGGGCGATCTCGCCGGCCAGCCCGCCGTTCTCGGCCTCCGGCGACAGGGCGGCGCCCTGGGTGTCGATCACGGTCACCAGCGGCAGCCCGAGCTCGGAGGCCAGTCGGAAGCCACGTCGCGCCTCGCGCAGCGCCTGGGGCCCCATCGGGTGGTCGGCGGTCTGCCCACGACGGTCCTGGCCCAGGAAGATGCACGGGGCGGTGCCGAAGCGGGCGAGCGCGATCAGCAGTCCCGGGTCCTGCTCGCCCTGCCCGGTCCCGTTGAGCGGGACGACGTCGCTGGCGGCGTACTTGAGCAGCCGCCGGACGCCGGGGCGGTCGGGCCGGCGGGACCGGGTGACGGCGTCCCAGGTCTCGACGTCGGGGATCTCCTCCTGCGCCGGCGCCGGGAGCGCGGGGACCCCCGAGCGCGGCGCCATCAGGATGTTGAGGGCGCGGTCGAGGATCTCGCTGATGTCCTCGGGCGCGACGACGGCGTCGATGATGCCCCGGGCGTAGAGGTTCTCCGAGGTCTGCACGCCCTCGGGGAAGTCGCGGCCGTAGAGCGCGGAGTAGACCCGGGGGCCGAGGAAGCCGACGAGCGCGCCGGGCTCGGCGACGGTCACGTGCCCGAGCGATCCCCACGAGGCCATCACGCCGCCGGTCGTGGGGTGGCGCAGGTAGACGAGGTAGGGCAGCCCGGCCGCCCTGTGCGCGGCGACCGCCTGCGAGATGCGCACCATCTGCACGAAGGCGGGGGTGCCCTCCTGCATCCGGGTGCCGCCGCTCACCGGGGCCGCGACCAGCGGCAGCCCGGCCGCGGTCGCCCGCTCGATGCCGGCCACGATCCGGTCGGCCGAGGCGCGCCCGATGGAGCCCGCGAGGAACCCGAACTCACCGACGAGCACCCCCACCCGACGCCCGTGCAGGCTGGCCTCCCCGGTGAGCACCGACTCGTCCTCGCCGCACTTCTCGGCCGCGGCTGCCAGCTCGGCGGCGTACGCCTCGGAGATCTCGCCGCGCACCGGCGGGGCGTCCCACGACGTCCACGAGTCGTCGTCGAGCACCAGGGCGATCAGGTCACGGGCGGTGAGGCGGGCCATGGGCGCTGACGGTAGCGGGTGCGGGCCCGGGCCTGTGGACGACGGCCGACGCGGTGGCGCGATCGTTGACAGCATCGCGGCATGTCGGTAGCGGAGGTGGTCGTGCAGTCGGGCGGGTTCGCGACCCGCGCGGTCCTGGTCGCCGCCACCTCCCGACGCGAGGGCGTGGACCTGCACGTGGCAAGGCTGTTCCCCGAGCACGTGGTCGACGACATCGCCACCGACACCGAGACGACGCTCCTGCAGTGCCTCACCATGCTGCCGCGACGGGAAGCCCTGGCGGTTGCCGACTGCACGGGGGTAGGAGCGCGCTGGCGAGGGACGCGCGCCGCTACAACCTGTTGGTGGTCGGTGGCTGGATCGTGCTGCGCTTCAGCTGGGAGGACGTCATGTTCCACCCTGACTACGTGCGCGAGGTCCTGGTGGCGGTGGTCGCGCTCGTAGAAGGACGTACAGATCGCGGTTGCGGGAGCTGCGGCGCCGCCTGACTGAGCCGAGCTGCGCGGGGGAAACCGCCGATCTGTACGTCCGTGTACGTGAGCCTCAGCCGGGAGTGGTCTCGCCGAGCAGCCAGGCGTCGAAGAACGCGTCGAGGTCCTGGCCGGCGCGGTCCTCGACGTAGGCCAGGAAGGCCTCGCGGTCGGTGCTGGTGTTGTCCTGCGCCAGCGGCCAGCCGCGCACGATCTCGAAGAAGGTCTCGTCGCCCAGGAGCTCGCGCAGGGCGTGCCACATCAGGGCCGGGCCGTAGTAGACGTTGCCCTCGCCGAAGCGGCCGGGGTCGAAGTCGGCCGGCGGGCCTGCGGCCTCGCGCTGCTCGGCCTCGTAGGTGCGGTGGTCGTCGAGGTAGCGGTCGAGCGGGACGCCCTCCTGCTCGGCCTGCCACATCAGCTGGAAGTACATGGCCATGCCCTCGTTCATCCACACGTCGCTCCAGTCCGACGGGGTGACCTGGTTGCCGTACCAGTGGTGGGCGAGCTCGTGGACGATCGTCGCCGGCGCGGTGGAGTAGCGGTTGTCGCCCAGGGTGATCATCGTCTGGGTCTCCATGCCGCTGTCGGAGTCGACGACGAGGATCCCGGCGGTGTCGAACGGGTAGGGCCCGAGGTACTCCTCGAGGAAGGCCATCGCCTCCGGGGTCGTCTGCAGGTTCGGCAGCCGGTCCTCGCTCCCGCGCGGCACCCAGTAGGTGATCGGAACCCCGCCCGGCCCCTCGTCGTCGGTGCGCACGTAGTCGCCGAAGGCGAGCGTCACGAGGTACGACGCCGCGGGCTCGTCGAGGGTGTACGTCGTCGTGGTCGTGGTGCCGTCGTCGGTCGAGGAGGTCTGGGTGCCGTTGGCGATCCCGGTCCACGGCGACGGCACGCTGAGCCTGAACTCGTAGAGCGCCTTGTCGGAGGGGTGGTCGTTGACGGCGTACCAGGTGTAGGCCCCGAAGGGCTCCTGCATCGTCCAGACCTGGTGGTCGTCGTCGATCGTGAAGCCCAGGCCGGGCATGTCGGTGCGGGTGGTGGGCGCCTTCACCGGCCGGGGCGTGCCGGCGTACTCCAGGTCGAGCACGTAGCGCTCGTCGGCGATCACCTCGAAGTCGACGGCGAGGTCCTTGCCGCGGTGGGTGAACGCCACGGGCAGGCCGTCGACCTGAGCCGCGCTGATCTCGAGCGGGGCGCCGAGGTCGAGCTGGAAGGACGACGCCGACTCGGTGGCGCGGAAGATCAGGGTCTGTGACCCCGTCAGCAGGTCGTCGTCGGGGTCCCAGGTCAGGTCCAGCGAGTAGAGCAGCGCGTCGACGTCGGGCTCGCCGACCTCGGGGTAGACCGAGTCCTCGACCGGCTCGCTGCGAGCGATGCTCAGGTCGCGCACCTGGTCGGGGTCGGCGGTGGTGCCCGGCTCGGGCGAGGCCGTCAGGCTCGGGGACGGCACCGCGGCGGGGTCGTCGCCGGCCGGGGTCGAGCAGGCGGCGAGAAGGCTCGCGGCGACCAGGGAGACCAGGGCGCGCAGGGAGGTCCGAGTGGTCATGAGTCCCCGCGCAGCAGCGGACGAGCGAGCCTGCGGCCGTGGTGGATCTGCGCCTTGACGGTGCCGAGCGGCAGCTTGAGCAGCTGGGCGATCTCCTCGTAGGGCATGCCGTAGACGTCACGCAGCAGCAGCGGCTCGACGTACTGCGGGTGCTCGCGCTCGATCGTCTCCATCGCCTCGAGCAGGTCGAGGCGGGTGCCGGCGATGACGCTGGTCGTGCGCGGGTCGGGGGTGTCGCTGATGACGCCGTGCTCGAGCGGGTCGGTGGACGTCGCCTGGTTCTTCAGCTTGCGGTAGGTCGAGCGCGCGGAGTTGACCGCCACGACGTGGGTCCACGTCGTGAACCGTCCGCGTCCGCCCCAGGTGCCGATCTTGGTGGCGATCTTGAGCAGCGCCTCCTGGCAGGCGTCCTCGGCGTCGGGGGTGTAGGGCAGGACCCCGCGACACACGTGCAGGATGCGCGGCCGTACGGCGGTCAGCACGGCGTCGAGGGCATCGGCGTCGCCCGCCTGGGCCTGGTGCGCGAGGGCGTCGATCTCGTCAGGCGTGGCTGCGTGCTCGTCCATGATCACCCCTGCCCCTCCCGGCCTTGGTGTGAAACATAATGCAGGAGTGTCCATGCCCCACCGTCTCGGTCGCTACGCCGTGCGCCGCCGCATCGGCAGCGGTGGGTTCGCCACGGTCTGGCTGGCCTACGACGAGCAGCTCGACGCGCCCGTCGCGGTGAAGGTGCTGGCCGACAACTGGACCGAAGACCACCAGGTCCGCACCCGCTTCGTCGAGGAGGGCCGCTACCTGCGCCGCGTGGAGTCGCCGCACGTGGTGAGCGTCTACGACGCCGGCGAGCTCGACGACGGCCGGCCCTACCTGGTCATGTCGTACGCCGACCAGGGCACGCTCGCGGACCGGCTCGAGGTCGAGGGCCTGGCCGCGTCCCAGGCGCTGGAGGTGGTGCGGCAGGTCGCGGTCGGCCTGAAGGCGCTGCACGCGCGCGGCATCCTGCACCGCGACGTGAAGCCGGCGAACGTGCTCTTCCGCACCGTCGACGGCGAGGTGCGGGCGATGGTCGGCGACCTGGGTCTGGGCAAGGCGCTCGACATGTCCTCGCGGCTCACGATGATCGCCGGCACACCGACCTTCGTGGCGCCGGAGCAGGCGCAGGGCGAGTCGCTGGACGCCCGCGCCGACCAGTACTCCCTGGCGGCCCTGACCTACGTGCTGCTCACCGGCCACGCGCCGTACGCGCACACCACGCTGGCGGCCGCCCGCGCCCCCGGGTCGCCGCCGGCGCTCTCCACGCCCGTGCGGGCCTTCCCGGCCGCGGTGGAGGAAGTCGTACGCCGGGGCCTGGCGCCGGACCGGGAGGACCGCTTCCCCGACGTGACGGCGTACGCCGACGCGCTGGCGGGCGCCCTCGCCCTCGACCCGGCCGTGGGAGTGGTTCGCGGCGCCACCGCGGTGCCCTGGATGTCGCTCGACCCGGACCTGACGCAGGCCGGGGGAGCGCCCTCG
>JBFJKO010000041.1:0-12535 GCA_041634935.1 Nocardioides sp. | reverse complement strand
GCCGCCCGCTGTCGTTCGTCGACCTCAGTCGACGGGGACCAGCCGGAAGACCGGGATCAGCCGGTCGGTGCGCTCCTCGTACTTCGTGAAGTTGGGCCAGGTCGCCACCATCACGTCCCACAGGACGGCGCGCTCAGCACCCTCGGCCTCGTGCCAGGTCACGGTGTGCTCGACCCCGTCGACGCGCACGACGGCCGACTCGGCGGCGCGCAGGTTGCCGACCCACAGCGGCACGTCCGGACCGCCGAAGTAGGAGCCCGCGACCAGCCAGTCGCCCTCGTGCGGCACGCAGAGCAGCGGCGTCGTGCGCGGGATGCCGCTCTTGCGGCCCGGCACGGTCAGCGCGAGGTTGGGCAGGCCGGCCAGGTCGAGCACGGTGACCTTGCCGCGGGTCGCCCGCTGGAGGCGAGTGTCGAACCACACGATCTGGGGCAGCAGCTTCGGCATCCACGCGTACGAGCCGAGACGGATGGCGACCGGAGTGAGCAGACCCATGTGGTCAGCCTAGGGTCCCGGCGCCGTACGGCGACCGTCGCGCCGTCCCGTGACCTCCTCGATGCCGCGCGCCGCCTCAGCATGCTGCCGCTGGACCGCACCCGGGCGATCGCGCCGGCGGCGGACCTCGTGCTGTGGTCGCGACTGGGGTCCTACCGGCTCGGCGACCTGGACGACGCGGTGGCGGCCCAGCAGGTCGTGGAGGTCGCCGGTGCCCTGCGCCCGGTCGAGGACGCCACGCTGTACCGCGCGGAGATGGCGGCGTGGCCGACCCCGGGGGAGTGGAAGGACTGGCACCGCGACCTGAGCGCGTGGCTGGAGACCAACGACGGTGCGCGGCTCGACGTGCTCGAGCAGCTGCGCCAGGAGGGCCCGCTCCCGCTCGGCGCCCTCCCCGACACGTGCGCGACGCCGTGGCGCTCCTCGGGCTGGAACGACGGCAAGAACGTGCGGATGCGACGACCTGCTCGACCGCGGGACGAGCGCCCGCACTGTGCTGCTGTCGCCGTTCGACGTGCTGCTGCACGACCGCAAGCGGATGGCCGACCTGCTCGGGTTCGACTACGCCGTCGAGATGTTCAAGCCGAAGGCGAAGCGTCGGTGGGGCTACTACGCCCTGCCGGTCCTGCACGGACACCGCCTGGTCGGCAAGGTCGACGCCACCGCCGACCACGACGCCGGCGAGCTGCTGGTGCACGCCGTCCACGAGGACGAGCCGCTCTCGGCCGATGCGCGTGCGGGCGTGGAGACGGCGATCGCCGCCCTCGCCGACTGGCTCGGGCTCACCCCGGCGGACTCACCCCACTGAGCCCACTGAGCCAGACGGGCCTCACGGCGAGGGGACGACGCGTCCGGTCACCTCGCCGAGGGTGAGCCGTCCGCCGTCGGTGCTCGGCGCCGAGTAGCGGAGCACGACCGTCGAGCCGTCGTCGAGGAAGCGCTCCCCGCCGTACAGCTCGAGCAGCGAGCCGACCTCGGACTGACCGGGGGTGCCTGGGGTGCCCGGAGTGCCCGGTCCGCTGATGGTGCCCGAGCCGAACAGGTCGCCGGTGCGCAGCGAGGCCCCGTTGACGGTCAGGTGCGCCAGCATCTGCGCCGGGCCCCAGTACGTCGAGCGGTACGGCGGGCGGCTGACCACGACGCCGTCCACCTCCACCTCGACCGCGACGTCCAGGCCTCGAGCGGTGTCGGGTGCGAGGTAGTCGGCCGGTCGGGGGTCCTGGGCCGGGAGGTCGCACCAGGCTGCGTCGAGCGCTGCGAGCGGCGTGACCCAGTGGGAGATGGAGGTGGCGAACGACTTGCCGAGGAAGGGGCCGAGTGGCACGTACTCCCAGGCCTGGAGGTCGCGGGCCGACCAGTCGTTGAGGCCGACGACCCCGAAGACGTGGTCGGTCCACGCCTCCGCCGCGACCGGCTCGCCGAGCCGCGACCCGACGCCGACGACGAAGCCCAGCTCGGCCTCGAGGTCGATCCGACGGGTCGGGCCGACGTCGCCGGGCCCGCGCTGTCCGCAGGGGCGCACGATCGGCGTCCCCGAGGCCACCACCGTGCCCGCGCGGCCGTGGTAGCCGACGGGCAGGTGCTTCCAGTTGGGCAGCAGCGCGTCGCCGTGCGGGCGGAAGAGCCGGCCGACGTTGGTGGCGTGGTGCTCGGAAGCGTAGAAGTCGACGTAGTCGGCGACCTCGAACGGCAGGTGCAGGTCGACCTCGTCGAGCGGGATCGTCTCGGCGCCCTCCTCGAGCAGCGCGCGGGCCTCGGCGCGCACCTCGCTCCACGTCTGCGGGCCGAGGGCAAGGAAGGGGTTCAGCGTCGCGGCGGCCAGCTCGGGCCGGCCGGTCTCGAAGGCCAGGTCGAGCACCGCGTCACCGTGGCGCACGCCGACGCGGCGCGGGCCGCCGCCGCCGGAGAACACGCCGTACGGCAGGTGGTCGAGGCCGAACCCGGCACCGGGCCCGAACCCGGCACCGGGGTCGGGCCCGGTCACAGCGTCGCCAGGTGGTCGAGGGCGTCGTGCACCTCGGTGGTCAGCCAGCTGCGCACCCAGCGGCGGCCGCGGTCCAGGTCGCCGTCGTCGCCCCACAGCCGCGCCGCCGTGGCGACGGCGGCCACCGCCCGCGGGGCGTCCCCGCCCACGAGGGAGACCTGGGTCTCGCGGTCGAGCGCGGCGTCGATCCAGGCATCGGGCTCGACCGCGTCGAGGGGCAGGGCGATCACCATCTCGGCCTCGGCGAGGACGTCGGCTGCCGCGAGCCAGGACGGCGTGGGCTCGCCACCGATGCGCACGTGCACGACGGTGTCCTCGAGCAGGTCGCCGGCGTCCATGGCCGCGTGCACCGCCGCCACCACGCGCCGGGCGTTGCCGGCCGGGTCGTCGAGGTCGCGCAGGGTGATGTCCAGCGCGCTCACCTCGAGGCCGTGCGTGCGGCAGTACGACGCCGGTCCGGCCACCTGGCCGGCACCGCCGGTCAGCACCACGCGCAGGTCGCCGCGGAAGCCGCGCAACCGGGGCAGCTCGTCGTCGGGCACCGCGCGGTCACCGACCACGGGGGAGGGGCGTCGCTCGACCGCGCCCTCGGGCAGCGGGCTCGCGTCGTCGACGAACCGGGACCATGTCGCAGGAGTCACCACGGGACTAACGTAACGAGCATGGCGCACTATCGACGGCTCGGCACGGTTCCGCCCAAGCGACACACCCAGCACCGGGACCCCGACGGTCGGCTCTACTACGAGGAGCTGATGGGCGAGGAGGGCTTCTCCTCGGACTCCTCGCTGCTCTACCACCGCGGCGTGCCCTCGGCGATCACCGGCTCGGAGGTCTGGGAGCTGCCCGACCAGGTCCGCGTGCCCAACCACCCGCTCAAGCCCCGTCACCTCAAGCTCCACGAGCTCGCCACCGGCACCGACGCGGTCCTCGACCGGCGTCTGGTGCTCGGCAACAACGACGTCCGCATCTCCTACGTCGTCACCGGCGAGGAGGCCTCGCCGCTCTACCGCAACGCGATCGGCGACGAGTGCGTCTACGTCGAGTCGGGCACGGGCACCGTCGAGACCGTCTTCGGCGTGCTGCGCTACCGCGCCGGCGACTACGTCGTGATCCCGCGGGCGACCACGCACCGCTGGGTGCCGCAGACGGCCTCGCAGCTCTACGCCATCGAGGCCAACAGCCACGTCGCACCGCCCAAGCGCTACCTCTCGCGCTACGGCCAGCTGCTCGAGCACGCGCCCTACTGCGAGCGCGACCTGCACGGTCCCGACGACGTCCACCTCGTCGACGCCGGTCCAGGTGGCGCGGGCGAGGAGGTCGACGTGCACGTCAAGCACCGCGCGCAGGGTCAGGTGGTCGGCACCCGGCTGTCCTACGCCACGCATCCGTTCGACGTCGTCGGCTGGGACGGCTGCCTGTACCCCTACACCTTCAACATCGACGACTACATGCCCATCACCGGCAAGGTGCACCAGCCGCCGCCGGTGCACCAGGTCTTCGAGGGCCACAACTTCGTGATCTGCAACTTCCTGCCGCGCAAGGTCGACTACCACCCGCTGGCGATCCCGGTGCCCTACTACCACTCCAACGTCGACAGCGACGAGGTCATGTTCTACGTCGGCGGCGACTACGAGGCGCGCAAGGGCTCCGGGATCGGGCTCGGCTCGATCTCGCTGCACCCCGGCGGCCACGCCCACGGTCCGCAGCCCGAGGCCATCGAGGCGTCGCTGGGGGCCGAGGCCTTCGAGGAGTCGGCGGTCATGGTCGACACCTTCGCCGCCCTCGAGCTCGGCGAGGGCGCCCTGGCGTGCGAGGACCCGTCGTACGCCTGGTCGTGGGCGCGCGGTCGGGGACCTGTGTGACCTGCGCCACGAAAGGGTGTGCCGGGAGAGCGGGGCGAGAGGTGCACTGGAAGTCCACCGATCACCACTTCCAAGGAGCACACCATGACCGCCAGCACCCAGTCCCTCGGAGGCCGTGAGGACGACGTCCTCGACTGGACCGACCTCGGACAGAAGATGTGGGACTTCCTCACCGGCCGCCAGGCCGCCATCCACTACCGCTTCGAGGACATGGCCGTCGAGGTGCCGCGCGACACCGGCGCCGGCGCGCCCCGGGCCACCTGGAAGCTCCACGGCACCCTGACGGTGACCGCGAGCGACAGCCAGGCCACCGCGACCGGGCGCGGCTGACCATGGCCCGCCCGAGTGCCACCACCGTCGACGCCGACCTGACGTTCTCGCTCGAGCGCGAGGGGGCCACCACGGTCACCGGCCGCCTGAGCGGGCAGGGCAACCGGCTCGTCCTGGAGGTCAGCGACCCGGGTGCCTTCGCCGGTGCCGGCGACGCCGCCGGCATCAGGGCGCTCGCCGAGACCCTGGCCGACCGCGGCGTCCAGGTGCGCGTGGAGCACGACGACGTGCACCTGGTCTCGCTCGGGGCCGTGCGCGCCCCCTGGTGGCAGCGACGGGCCACCGGCTCGCGTCGCATCCGCCTGGGCAGCCTGCGGGGCGCCTGGACGTCGGCCCGCTCGCGGGTGGGCGACCGGGACCCCGTGCTGCCGACGTCCGCCATGCTCCCGCCGGCCACGCTGTGGCCGATCGCCCCGACACTGAGCCCGCGGTCGCGCCGCCCGGTCACCACCACCCACGACCCCGGTCGTGGCGGGTCGCCGCGGCTGGTGCTGGAGAAGGCGAGCGTCTGGGCCGGGGAGCGTCAGCCGGTCTTCTGGCTCGAGGACCGGATGACCATCGGCTCGGCTCCCGGCAGCGACATCGAGCTGCCCGGCCTCGCCGAGGTCCACGCCCGGCTCCACCACGACGAGAACGACGAGTGGGTGGTGATCGCGGTCGACGGGGTCACCCGCGTGCACGGGGCCGTGGTCTCGCAGCAGCTCCTGCGCACCGGCGCCCGGGTCGAGGTCGGCGAGCACGTGCTGGCCTTCCGGCGCGACGAGCACGCCGACCACGGCCGGCCCTACTACGGCCGGATCGGCGGCGAGCTGGGGCACCAGATCCCGCAGCCGCCGCGCCCGGGACCGCGCGCCGACACGGGGGAGTGGGACGGTCGGGACACCATGGGGTCATGACGTTCCGCCTCCCCGGTCTCGGGCCCCTGCGCAAGGCACCACGCGACGACATCGACGAGACCGACCTCAGCGTGGGCGGCGAGGCGCACGCCGCAGCCGGTGCCACGGCGGTCGCGGTGTCGATGAAGCGCGCGATGGAGCAGATGGGCCCGGTGCGCACCGCCCAGACCCTGCTGCGGCTCAACCAGAAGGACGGCTTCGACTGCCAGGGCTGCGCCTGGCCGGACCCGGAGCACCGCCACACCGCGGAGTTCTGCGAGAACGGCGCCAAGGCGGTCACCGAGGAGGCCACCCTGCGCCGGGTCGGTCCGGACTTCTTCGCCCAGCACTCGCTCGCCGACCTCGAGAACCGCACCGAGTACTGGCTGGGCCAGCAGGGCCGGATCACCCAGCCGATGGTGCGCCGCGCGGGCGGCACGCACTACGAGCCGATCTCCTGGGACGACGCCTTCGCGCTGATGGCCGAGACGCTCAACGGGCTCGCGAGCCCCGACGAGGCGATCTTCTACACCTCGGGCAAGACCTCCAACGAGGCCGCGTTCGTCTACCAGCTGTTCGCCCGCGCGTTCGGGACCAACAACCTGCCCGACTGCTCGAACATGTGCCACGAGTCGACGTCCGTCGCGCTCGACGACGCGATCGGCATCGGCAAGGGCTCGGTCTCGCTGGAGGACGTCGAGACCGCCGAGCTGATCATCGTGGCCGGGCAGAACCCCGGCACCAACCATCCGCGGATGCTCAGCGCGCTCGAGAAGGCCAAGCGCGGCGGCGCGAAGATCCTGGCCGTCAACCCGCTGCGCGAGGCGGGCCTGGTCAACTTCCGCAACCCGCAGAAGGTGCGCGGCTGGGTGGGCAACGGCACCGACCTCGCCGACCTCCACCTGCCGGTGCGGGTCAACGGCGACCTCGCGCTGTTCCGCGGGATCGCGGCCCACCTCGTCGCCCACGACGCGATCGACCACGACTTCGTCGCCGAGCACACCGAGGGTCTCGAGGCCTGGATCGAGCACCTCGCCCAGGTCGACTGGAGCGAGATCGAGCGCGCCAGCGGCCTCTCCCGCGCCCAGATCGAGGAGGCCGCCGAGCTGCTCCGGGCCTCGTCGGCCACGGTCTTCTGCTGGGCGATGGGCATCACCCAGCACCGCAACTCGGTCGCGGTCATCCGCGAGATCACCAACGTCGCCCTGCTGCAGGGCAACATCGGCAAGCCCGGTGCCGGGCTGTGCCCGGTGCGCGGGCACTCCAACGTCCAGGGCGACCGCACGATGGGCATCTGGGAGAAGTCGCCGCCGGCGTTCCTCGACGCGCTCCAGGCCGAGTTCGGCTTCGACCCGCCGCGCGAGCACGGCCACGACACCGTCGACTCCGTGCGGGCGCTGCGCGACGGCCGCGCGCGCTTCTTCCTCGGCATGGGCGGCAACTTCACGGCGGCGGTCTCCGACACCGCGGTGACCGAGCAGGCGATGCGCAGGGCCGACCTCACCGTGCACGTCTCGACCAAGCTCAACCGTTCGCACGTCGTTACCGGCGCCCAGGCCCTGATACTGCCCGCGCTCGGCCGCAGCGAGAAGGACCTCACCGGCGGGGTCGAGCAGCGGGTGACCGTCGAGGACTCGATGTCGGCCGTGCACGCCTCGCACGGCCCGCTCGAGCCCGCGTCGCCGTACCTCCGCTCGGAGGTCGACATCGTCTGCTCGCTCGCCCTGGCGACGATCGGCGACCGGCACGGCATCCCGTGGGAGGAGCTGCGCAGCGACTACACCCGGATCCGCCACCGCATCGCCCGGGTCGTCCCCGGCTGCGAGTCGTACGACGAGCGCAGCCGACGCCCGGGCGGCTTCGTGCTGCCGCACCCGCCGCGCGACTCGCGGACCTTCCCCACCGCGAGCGGACGCGCCCGCTTCGCGGTCACCCCGCTCGAGGTGCTCGAGGTGCCCGAGGGGCGTCTGCTGCTCCAGACGATGCGCAGCCACGACCAGTTCAACACCACGATCTACGGCCTCGACGACCGCTACCGAGGAGTCAGCGGCGGACGCCGCGTGGTGTTCGTGCACCCCGACGACCTCAAGCACCTCGGGATCGAGGAGGGCGACCTGGTCGACCTGGTGAGTGAGTGGGACGACGGCGTCGAGCGGACGGCGCCCGGCTTCCGGGTGGTCGGCTACGAGCAGCCACTGGGATGTGCCGCCGCCTACTACCCCGAGACCAACCCGCTGGTCCCGCTCGACTCGGTGGCCGAGCAGAGCAACACGCCGACCTCGAAGTCGGTGGTCGTGAGGCTGGTGCCCCGCCCGCAGCACTGATTGACCAGATGTGCCCAAGGAGGTGCCACGAGGGGCCCCCGGGTGGGACGATGCTCGGGTGATCCCCCTGGACGTGTGCGCTGTCGGCATGCCCGCGCGCAGATGCCGAGCGGGGACGCGGCGGTGAGCGACCAGGACGACTCCCGAGGCGCGGCCCTCGAGCGGGAGGTGCGGGAGACCCAGGCCCGGCTCCAGTCCCTGCTGGAGCACCACCCGCACGGCTTCTTCGCGCTCGACCGCGACGGGCACTTCACCGCCCTCAACCCGGCAGCGCTGGTCCTCAGCGGCGGCTACACCGAGGACGAGATGCGCGCGATGAGCTTCGCCGACCTGCTCGCGCCCGAGGACGCGCCGCGGATGACCGAGCACTTCGCCGCCATGCTCGAGGGCCACTCGAAGCGGCTCGACGTCCGGTTCCGCCGCAAGGACGGCTCGTGGGGCGAGCTGGACATCATCGGGGTGCCGATCGTGGTCGACGGCGAGGTGATCGGCGTCCACGCCACCACCGAGGACATCACCGAGCGTGTGCGGGTGCAGCAGGTGCTCGACGAGGCGGTCCGGGCCGCGGAGTCCGCGACGCTGGCGAAGTCGCTCTTCCTGGCCACGATGAGCCACGAGATCCGGACGCCGCTGACCAGCGTCCTGGCGGCCCTGGAGCTGATGACCGAGACCGGGCTGAGCCCGCAGCAGTCGACGTTGTGGTCGATCATGAACCGTTCCGGTGAGCGGCTGCTCTCCCTCGTCGACGAGATCCTGGACTTCTCCCGCATCGAGTCCGGCAAGTCCGAGCTCGCGCTCGACACGTTCCACGTCCACGAGCTCGTCGACTGGACCGCGACGGTGATGGGCCCGGCGGTGCGCGAGAAGGGCCTCGAGTTCGAGGCCACGTGCGCCGACGACCTGAGGGGGCCGGTGATCGGTGACGCCGAGCGGATCCACCAGGTCCTGGCCAACCTGGTCGGCAACGCCGCCAAGTTCACCGCCGAGGGCCGGGTGGCGCTGGAGGTCTCGCGCTTCGGCGGCGACGCCGAGTCGGTCGGGGTGCGCTTCGACGTGATCGACACCGGGGTCGGGCTCACGGGGGAGCAGCAGCGCCTCGTCTTCGAGTCCTTCCGCCAGGCCGACTCCTCGATCACGCGCAAGTACGGCGGCACCGGCCTCGGTCTCGCGATCTCACGCCAGCTCGTGTCGCTGATGGGCGGCACCATCGAGGTGGCGAGCGTGCCCGGTCGCGGCAGCACCTTCACGGTGCTGCTCTCCCTGCCGCGGCGGCAGCTTCCGCGGTGAGGCAGTGACGCCATGACCGGACCACTCACCGGCGACGACGGTCTCGACCGCTGTCCCTGGGCCGGTGCGACGCCCGGGCTGATGCGCGACTACCACGACCGCGAGTGGGGCCAACGCGTCCGCGGGGAGTCGGCGTACCTCGAGCGGCTCACCCTCGAGGCCTTCCAGTCCGGCCTCTCGTGGTCGACGATCCTGCACAAGCGCGAGGCGTTCCGCGAGGTCTTCTGCGGCTTCGACGCCGACCGGGTCGCGGCCTTCGACCAGCACGACCACGACCGGCTGATGGGCGACGCGCGCATCGTGCGCAACCGGCTGAAGATCTCGGCCGCGATCACCAACGCCGCCGCCACGGTGGCTCTCCGGGAGGAGGAGGGGCCGGAGGCCCTCGAGGAGCTGGTGCTCTCGTTCGCTCCTGACGTCGCTCCGGCTCCCGTCGACACCGACACGATGGCGACGACGTCGCCGGAGTCGGTGGCGCTGTCGAAGGAGCTCAAGCGACGCGGCTACGTGTTCGTCGGGCCGACGACGATGTACGCGCTGATGGAGGCCATCGGCCTCTTCGACCCGCACCTGCTCGGTTGCTACCGGCGCGGCCCAGTGAGGGCCGTGAGCGCCCGGTGATCGTCGGGCTGCTCTGGCTCCTGGGCTGCCAGCTCGTGGGGGAGATCGTCGTCCGGCTGCTCGACGTGCCCGTGCCGGGACCGGTGGTGGGGCTGGTGCTGCTGTGGGCGGTGCTGACCTGGCGCCGTACGACGGACGACGCGCCCGTCGTCCGCACCGGCGACGCGCTGCTCGCCCACCTGCAGCTGCTCTTCGTGCCGGCCGGCGTCGGGGTCGTCGCGTTCGCCGCGACCCTGCGTGACGAGGCGCTGCCGCTCTCGCTCGCCGTCGTGGGCGCCTGGGTGGCCGGGTTGGCGACGGTCGGCTGGACGGTCGGGCTGCTCGTGCGACGCGGACGGTCGGACGCGCCGCGATGACGGGGACCCTCGCCGACACCCTCACCTGGCTGCGGGAGTCGCCACTGCTGATGCTCGCCCTCACGCTGGGCGCCTACCAGCTCGGTTGCCTGTTGCGCGACCGGACCGGTGGGCACCCGCTGGCGCAGCCGGTGCTCGTGGCGATCGCCTGCATGAGCGTGGTCGTGCTGGTCCTCGACGTCGACTACGCCGACTACCGCACCGACACCGAGCTGATCGCCTTCTGGCTCGGGCCTGCGACGGTCGCCCTCGCGATCCCGTTGCACCGACAGGCGTCGCGGCTGGCCGGGCTGGTCGTGCCGATGCTGGTCGGGGTCACGGTGGGCGCGGTGGTGTCAGTGACGACGGCAGCACTGATCGTGCGGCTGGCCGGCGGGGACGACCTCCTGGTCCGTACGACCGCGCCGAGGTCGACGACGACACCGGTCGCGATCGGCCTGGCCGAGAGCCTCGAGGCGATCGCGCCGCTCGCAGCAGTGTTGGCGATCCTGGCCGGGGTCCTCGGCGCGGTGGCCGGCCCCGCCGTCCTGACGCTGCTGCGGATCCACGACCCGCGGGTGCGCGGCCTGGCGCTGGGCTCGGTGTCGCACGGGATCGGGACCGGCCGCCTGCTGCACGACGACGAGACCCAGGGGGCGTTCTCCGGGCTGGCGATGGGCCTCACCGCCCTGGCGACCAGTGCGCTGATGCCGCTGCTCGCGCTGGTGCTCTTCGAGTAGGTTCGCGGCCATGACACGTCCCCACCAGGTGAGTGCCGTGACCGATGACGCCCTGGGGGACCACGATGCCGTCGGGCTGGTGGAGGCCCTGCACAGCGGGGCGGTCTCGGTGCCCGAGGTCGTCGAGGCGGCGATCGCCCGCGTCGAGGCCGTGGACCCCGCCCTGAACGCCATGGCCTACCGGGCCTACGACCGGGCGCGGGTCGAGGCTGCTGCACCGCGCGACGGCTTCTTCTCCGGCGTCCCGACGGTGATCAAGGACAACGTCGCGGTGGAGGGGATGCCGACCCAGGACGGCACGGACGCCTGGGAGCCGCGCCCGGAGAAGAAGGACGGCGACTTCGCCCGCATGTACCTCGCCACGGGGCTGGTGCCGCTCGGGAAGAGCCGACTCTCGGAGTACGGCTTCTCGGCAGTGGCGGAGCACCCCCGGCTGGGAGCCGTGCGGTCGCCCTGGTCGACCCAGCACGTCGCGGGAGCCTCCTCGGCCGGCAGCGCGGCACTGGTGGCGGCCGGGGCCCTCCCGCTCGCGCACGCCAACGACGGGGGAGGCTCGATCCGGATCCCCGCGTCGGTCAACGGTCTGGTGGGGCTCAAGCCCACGAGGGACCGGCTCGCGCAGGACAAGCTGATGCGCGACATGCCGATCCGCATCGTCTCCGACGGCGTCGTCACCCGGTCGGTGCGCGACACCGCAGCGGTCTTCCGCGAGTGCGAGCACGTCTTCCGCAACCTCGCGCTGCCGCCGATCGGCGACATCACGCGACCCGGTCGCAAGCGACTGAGGATCGGCTTCAACACCAGTGGCGTGGGGGTCAGCGCCTCGTCCGAGGTCGCAGACCTGACCCTGGACGTCGTCGCGCTCCTCGAGCGGATGGGCCACGTCGTCGAGGAGGTCGAGGCGCCGGTGCCCGACCACTTCCGCGAGGACTTCCTGCTCTACTGGGCGCTCCTGGCGATGGCCATGGTGCGCACGGGCCGGCAGAGGCACGGTCGGTCGTGGGACCGCGACCGGCTGGACAACCTGACCCTCGGGCTCTCGCGCCACGCCACGCGCAACCTCCACCGGGTCCCGGGCGCGATTCGGCGCCTGCGCCGCGCCGCCCGCGCCTCCGAGCAGGTCTTCGACTCCTACGACGTCACCCTCAGCCCGGTCCTCGCCGCCGAGACCCCGCGCATCGGCCACCTCGACCCGACGCAGGACTACGAGACGATCGTCGACCGGCGGATGGAGTGGGTGGCCTTCACCCCGGTGCTGAACATCTCCGGAGCCCCCGCCATCTCGCTGCCGCTCACGCAGACCGTCGCCGGGCTGCCGCAGGGGATGATGTTCGGCGCCGGCGCGGGCCACGAGTCGGTCCTGCTCGAGCTCGCCTACGAGCTCGAGGACGCCCGCCCCTTCCCCCGCATCGGCCCCCAGGGCTGAGCAGCGAGCCCCCTGGCGATCGATGACCAGGCGGGGCGGGGTATCGAGGCTCGCTTCGCTCGCCGCCGTGGGGTGGCGCACCCGTGGTCGTCGAGTAGCCGGGGTGCGAGCGGAGCGAGCGACCGGCGTATCGAGACGCGGTCGTGAGGGTTGCGGGGGCATCTCGATACGCCGGCCTGGCGACTTCGTCGCGTCGGCCGGCTACTCGATGACCGAGGCCCGGGGTGGAGCCGTTGGTCGTCGAGTAGCCGGGGTG
>JBFJKO010000040.1:0-12895 GCA_041634935.1 Nocardioides sp. | reverse complement strand
GCGCTCTACGACCGCCTCGGCGAGCTCGACCCGCCGTACGGCGAGCTGGACCGGCCCGCGCGGAGCGAGGTGCTGAGCCGCGAGATGGCCTCGGCCCGACCCCTCACCGGCACCGGCCCGCTCGGGCTCGAGGGCACCGCCGCGGCCGTCGTCGACCTGCTCGGTGCGATCCGGACGGCGCTCGACACCTTCGGGCCCGACGTCGTCGAGACCTACATCGTGTCGATGACCCACGGTGTCGACGACCTGTTCGCGGTGGTCGTGCTCGCCCGCGAGGCCGGCCTGGTCGACCTGGGCGGTGCGGAGCGCGCGGCGTCCTCGCGGATCGGCTTCGCGCCGCTCTTCGAGACCGTCGCCGAGCTCGAGCAGGCCGGACCGCTGCTCGAGGCGCTGCTGAGCGAGCCGTCGTACCGCCGTGTCGTCCGGGCGCGCGGCGACGTGCAGGAGATCATGCTCGGCTACTCCGACTCGTCCAAGGACGCAGGCATCGCCGCCTCGCAGTGGCAGATCCACCGCGCGCAGCGCGCGCTGCGCGACGTGGCCCGCGCGCACGGCGTCACGCTGCGCCTCTTCCACGGCCGCGGTGGGTCGGTCGGACGCGGCGGCGGCCCGACCGGCGAGGCGATCATGTCGCAGCCCTACGGCAGCCTCGACGGGCCGATCAAGATCACCGAGCAGGGCGAGGTGATCTCCGACAAGTACACCCTGGCCCAGCTCGGCCGGGAGAACCTCGAGCAGGCGCTGGCCTCCGTGCTCGAGGCCTCGGTGCTGCACCGCACCTCGCTCCTGCCCCAGGACGTGCTCGACGGCTGGAACGCCACGATGGACCAGGTCGCCGGCTCCGGGCAGGAGACCTACCGGGCCCTGGTGCGCGACCCCGCCCTGGTGCCGTTCTTCGTCTCCGCCACGCCGGTCGACGAGCTCGGCAAGATGAACATCGGGTCGCGTCCCGCCAAGCGGCCCGGCGGCCCCGGAGGGCTCGACGACCTGCGCGCGATCCCGTGGGTCTTCGGGTGGACCCAGTCGCGGATGATCCTGCCCGGCTGGTACGGCGTCGGCAGCGGCCTGGCCGCCGCCCGCGAGGCCGGACGGGGCGACACGCTGCGCGAGATGTACGGCTCGTGGAACTTCTTCCGGACCTTCCTCTCCAACGTCGAGATGACGCTCGCGAAGACCGACCTCGACATCGCGGCGCGCTACGTGCGCACCCTGGTGAGCGACGACGAGCCGGCCGCGGCCGGGCTCTTCGAGACCATCCGCGCCGAGCACGCCCGCACGATCGAGGAGGTGCTGTGGGTGACCGGCCAGGACGAGCTGCTCGCCGGCGCGCCGACCCTGCGCTCGACGCTGGCGATCCGCGACGCCTACCTCGAGCCGCTGCACGCCCTCCAGGTCTCGCTGCTGGCACGCACCCGGGCGCTGCCCGACGACGAGCCCGACCTCGAGCTCCAGCGGGCGCTGCTGCTCACCATCAACGGCATCGCGGCCGGTCTGCGCAACACCGGCTGAGGCCGTTCACCTGCACGGGGGTGACCTTCGAGTCGATCGTGGGCGAGTCTCGGAGGATGAGTCAGAAGCCGCACGAGCACAGCCAGCCCGACGAGGGTCCGGACGTCGTCCCGAGCCTCGACCCCGACCAGCCGTCGGCCGACCCGCAGTCGCAGCCGGCCCCGCCGCCGGAGGGCCCGCAGTGAGCAGCCAGCAGCCCGGAGACGCTCCGGAGGTCGACGACGACGTCGAGTCCGACCCGGCCAAGGACGCCGACACCGGGTCGGAGTGGGCCGACGAGGGCGGGGCGATCGACGACGGCCCCGCCACCGACCCCGAGGCCGGCTGAGCCGACCTCAGCGCGCCTGCGTCACCGCGTCGACGACGGCGCGCGGTGAGGCGAGCCCGGCGAGCGCGTCGACGTCGACCGAGAGCGGCACGCACCAGTTGTCGCGCTGGTCGGCGGTCGTGCCCGGCACGTTGGGGCGACGCTCCTCGAGCACCGCGTCCTCGAGCGAGAGCGCGAGCAGCAGGCTGGGAGCCGTCCCCAGGCGGGCGTACGCCGCGGGCACGACCTCGGCCACGTCGTCGCCCTCCGCGACACCGGCCCGCTCGAGCCGGGCCAGCAGCTCGGCACGGCCGGTGCGCACGTCGTCCTCGGCCATGTCGGAGCTCGCCAGGACGTCGTCGACGTCCGAGCCGCTCCAGAGCCCGGCGACGGTCGGCAGGTCGTGGGTGGTCACGGTGGCCAGTGACAGCTCGGGCCACGTCGAGGGCTCGTCGTCCTCGAACCACAGCACGCGGTAGCTCAGGATGTTGCGCGCCGACAGCGCCTCGGTGACGCCGTCCTCGACCGTGCCGAGGTCCTCGCCGACCACCACCGCCTGCGCCCGGTGGGACTCCAGGCAGACGATGTCGAGCAGGTCGTCGGCCGGGTAGCGGACGTAGCAGCCCGCGGTGGCCACCTCGCCGTTCGGGATCCACCACAGCCGGAAGAGCCCCATCACGTGATCGATGCGGATGCCACCGGCCCCGGCGATGGTGGCGCGCACCGACTCGACGAACGGCTCGTAGTCGGCCTCGCGCAGCCGCCAGGGGGTGAGCGGCGGGGAGCCCCAGTCCTGGCCGGTGCTGTTGAGCGCGTCGGGCGGGCAGCCGACGGTGATGCCGTCGGCCAGCACGCCCTGCCACGCCCAGGCGTCGGCGCCGCCACCGGAGACCCCGATCGGGAGGTCCTGGATCACGGTCAGGTCACCGGTCGCGGCCCGCAGCTGCTCGGCGAGCTGCCACTGCAGCCAGGTGTGGAAGGCGACGTCGTCGGCGCGCTCGGCCACGAGCCGTCGTACGGCGGGACCGTGCGGGTCGCGCAGGTCGGCGGGCCAGTCGTGGAAGTCGGCGCCGTGCTCCTCGGCGAGCACCGCCCAGGCGGCGTACCCCTCGAGGGCGTCGCCCTGCTCGACGCGCCAGGCAGCCAGCGCCGGGTCGTGAGCGGCGTCGGTGCGGTCGAAGGCCTCGCGCAGCACGGCGCGCTTGTGGGTCCAGGCGGCGTCGCGGTCGATCGCGCCGGCCGCGGGCGCCGGTGGGTGCTCGCCGTCCGCAAGGACGTCGGCCACGCCCGGCACGTCCTCGAGACGCAGGTAGAGCGGGTTGCGGAAGCGGCGGGTGGCCGGCAGGTAGGGGCTCGACTCCTGCGGCAGCACGGGCGCCGTCGCGTGGAGCGGGTTGACCAGCAGGAAGCCGCCGCCGGCCGCCTCGGTCCAGTCGCGCAGGACGCGCAGGTCGGCGAGGTCACCGATCCCGCGGCTGCCGGACGACAGGGCGGCGTAGAGCTGCACCGACCAGCCCCAGGTCTGCGCCGGCGGCAGCCAGCACTCGCCCGGCGAGACGATGAGCCGACGCGTGACACCGCCGTCGGTGACCAGCGAGTGGTAGCCGAGCGGGAAGTCGTCGGGGACGACGTCGTCCAGCCGACGCTCGGCGCCGTCCTCGCACACGACGCGCCCGGCCAGGCCGGTGGACCGCCCGGGCCGCGTGACGACCGGCGCCCGCTCGTCCAGGTCGGACGGCGGGGTGCCGATCGCCTCGCGCATCAGCCGGACCGTCGCCTCCGGCACCCGCTGCGGGGTGTCGTCGGCGTCGATCCAGTCGCGCTGGATGCCCCAGGGATCAGACACGGCGTCGGGTGAGGAGTCGGTCATGGCTCCAGTATCGCGGGACCCGGAGGGTCGACCGAGGGCGGAGCCAGGTCAGCGGTCGACGCCGAGCACGTCGGCCACCTGCTGGTGGCCGTCGTTGAAGTGGAGCGTGAGGTGCTTGGTCGCCTGCGGCTGGCTCACCACCGCGGCGATCACGTCGGCCACGGTCGCCCGGGCCACCTGGGATGCCTCCACCCCGTCTCCGGTCTCGATGCCGCCGGTGCCGTCCTCGTCGGTGAGGGAGCTCGGCCGGAGGATCGCCCAGTCGAGGTCGCTGTCGGCGAGGTGCGCGTCAGCGGCGGTCTTGGCCTCGGCGTAGGCGTAGAAGTCGTTGTCCGGCGGGACGCCGTGGTCGGGCCCGGCGCCGAAGTAGGACACCATCACGTAGTGCGACACGTCGCTGCGCGAGGCGGCGTCGATCGAACGGATCGCGGCGTCGCGGTCGACGGCGTAGGTGCGCTCGGGGCTCCCGCCGCCGGCGCCCGCCGACCACGTCGACCAGCGCGTCGACGTCGAGGCTCTCGACGTCGGCGACGACCGGTTCGGTGCCGTCGGCACGCAGGTCGTCGGCCTGCTCCTCCTTGCGGATCACGCCGGCGACCTGGTGGCCGGCGGCGGTGAGACGGGTGGCGGCGAGGCGCGCGATCTTGCCGTGCGCGCCGATGATCAGGACCTTCGACATGGATGTCCTCCTGAGTAGGTGAGCTGCGGGTCGCCCCGCTGTCCCGGGCACAACGGACGTGGGGACCCGCGTGTTCCCGAGGTCCGCTGGCCCACCCCGAGGGGTGAGATCGGCAGAGGCGTACTATCGGCGCGTTCGCGGCTCGGGTCCCCCGGCCCCGGTAGGACGACCGTGAGAGGACCGCCGTGACTGACTCGCCGGAGATCGACGCCACCTGGGTGGACCTGGTCGATCTCGATCCCCTGGCTCGCGTGCTCCTCGTCGACGGTGCTGGGCGGCGCGCCGAGGCTGCGCTGAGCCGCAGGTGCGCCGAGGTCGAGGTCGCCGCGGCCGAGGACCTGCGAGTTGGGAGCGGTGACGTCTACGACGTCGTCTGCCTCGACCAGGTGGAGGTCTCCGCCGTGCCACAGGCGTTCTGGCGCGGCGTGCGGGCCCGCCGGTCGGTCGTGGTCGTCGTGGGTGACACCAGGACGAGCCCCCTGAGGATCCTCGACCGGGTCACCCGTCACGGCGCCTCGGAACGCTCGGCCTCGATCTCCCAGACGAGGGGTGGGGCGGTGCGACGGCTGGCCGGCGTCGGCATCACGACCCATCAGGTCTTCGGGCTGCTCAGGTCGGGCGACGCCCCGGTCGTCGCCTTCGACGCTCTCGTCGGGTCAAGCCTGAGGGCGGTCCTGGGCGCAACGGTCGCCCACGTCGGGGGGCATCGGGGGACCGTCCTCCGCCTCGCCATGCGCCTGCCCGCGAAGCAGGTCCTGCGGCTCTGCCCGGCCTGGCTGGTCGTGGCCGGTGGGGAGGTGCCGGCAGCGGACCGGATCGTGGGCAAGGTGAGCAACCGCGACAGCGAGGAGATCAAGATCCTGCGGGGCGACCCGGTGAGCTCGATCGAGCGGCACTTCCTGGTCACCCAGGCCAACGGCCAGGTCGGGGCCCTGCGCGAGCTGGAGCGCGCCGGCTTCACCCGGGCCCCGCGCGTCATCGGAGAGCCGACTCCCCGGATGAGTCGCTCGTCGTGGATGCCGGGCGCGAGCCTGGCGCTGGACCGGCTCGACGAGCACGCGCTGGCTCTGTGGGTGGGGCGCGCAGCGGAGGTGCTCGCGGAGATCCAGGACCTGACACGGCGCCCGGACGGCACCGTGCTCGTGCACGGCGACTTCTGGCTGGGCAACCTGCTGGTCATCGGTGACGAGATCAGTGCCGTCGTGGACTGGACGACCGCCCACCGTGGCTCGGACGACGTCGACCGAGAGTTCCTGGTCGCGAGCCTCGAGCGCTGGATCACCGACGACGGCATGCGGGCCCGGCTGGAGAGTGCGCGGGACCGCGCGCTCGCCGGGGTCCGACGCTGAGGGCGTCAGCCCGAGGCACGCACCTTGGACCGGATGGCGGTTGCTGCGTGCAGCACGGCGAGCGCGGGCGCCGGGCCGCTCTCCACGCCGAGCGTGCGGTAGCTGCGGTCGGCCCACATCTGCTTGTGCACGCCGTCCCCGAGCAGCAGGTCGAAGGTGGCGTAGCCGTGGGCGGCCGCGTGGTCGAGGCCCGCGCACTGGAGCAGGTGACCCGGGGTGAACTCGGCTGAGACGGGTTCGAAGCGCTTGACCCAGCTCCACATGGTGCCCTCGGTCAGCAGGACGATCTCGAAGGCGACCGGGTCGTCGTCGATGAACGCGACCTGCACCATCGCCGCACCCGTGGCGACGCCGTCCTCGACGACCGCAGTGTGGAAGGCCCCCCAGTCTCCCCGCAGCAGGTGCTGACGGGGCTGGGCGGCCTCGGCGGCGTCGAAGACCTGGTGGACCGCCGGCCAGAGCGTCGCCAGGGCCAGGGGATCGCGTGCGACCTCGACGCGGAAGGCCTTGCCGGCCTCCTCGAGCCGTCGGCGCGCGACCGTGACGGTGCGTCGGATCCGGCGGTTCTCCGGGCCCTCGAGGTGGACGCCGGAGTCGCCGCGCACGTCGATGACGGGACACAGGTCGCGCTCCACCACGCGCGGGGCCCGGCGCCTCGGGAAGGTGTCGGCGGTGGGCAGCGGACGACCCTCGCGCGCCTCGATGAGGTCGAGCACGCGTCCACCCGCAGCGGCCGTGCGCCAGAGCGGTTCGGCGGCGGCGGGGTGGTCGGGGTGCGCCAGTGCCTCGGCCACGGTGCCGAGCCCGTGGCCCAGCCACCGCACGGCCCTGACCGGGCCGACCCGGCGCTCGTGCAGCGGGGCGAGGGCGACCAGGGTTCCCTCGCCGTCACGCACGACCACGATGCGCAGGCCGCCCTGCCCGAGGTGGCGCCACCAGGCGAGCGAGAGGAGCGGTGTCGCGAACGGCGTGGCCGCGCAAGCCCGCGCGAGGGCGTTCCACTCGGGCACGAGCGCCTCGGCCGCCGCCACGTAGTCCACGACACTGGCGGAGTAGCGGGGGTCGGATGCATGCATGGTGGCTCCCGGGTCGGTGTCGCGCTGTCTCGCGCGGAGCAGCCTAGCGCTCGTCCTCGTCGCGACCGCTGGGCCGTAGCCTCGCCTCATGCCTCCGCGCTCCCCGTTGCCCGCGCGCCACGGGCTCGCCGCGGCCTGGTTGCGCACCCCGGACCGCCAGGCCGACGGCCGTACGCCGGGCGGCGTGACGACGATGGGGGAGTGGCTGCGCCACCGGCTGCCCGAGCGGGTCGAGGTGGGCGCGATGCTCGCCGACGAGCGGTTCGTGTACGACGACGCCCGACCGGTCGCCGAGGCCGATCCCTACCGGCCGCACACGTTCGTGTGGTTCCACCGCGACCTCCGCGAGGAGCCCGACGTGCCCGGCGAGCTGGTCGTCGTCCACCGTGACGAGCGGCTGGTGGTCGTCGACAAGCCTGCCTTCCTGTCCTCGATCCCGCGCGGGCGTCACGTGCGCCAGAGCGTCGTCGTACGGCTGCGTGACGAGCTCGACCTGCCCGAACTCTCGCCGCTGCACCGCCTCGACCGGATCACCTCCGGCCTCCTGATGCTCGCGACCGAGCGCCGCTGGCGTGGTCCGCACCAGGTGCTCTTCGAGCACGGGAAGGTGCGCAAGACCTACCGGGCCCTCGCCCCGTGGCGCGAGGACCTCGCCCTGCCGACGACCGTGCGCAACCACCTGCGCAAGGAACGTGGGGTCTGGCAGGGCGAGGTCGTGCCCGACGCGCCGGTGAACGCCGAGACCCTCGTCGAGGTCGAGGAGGTGCTCGGCGACCACGCGGTCTACCGGCTCACCCCGCGCACCGGCCGCACCCACCAGCTGCGCCTGCACCTGCTCGGGCTCGGCATCCCGATCGTCGGCGACCCGCTCTACCCCGAGGTCCAGCCGACCGACGTCGACGACTTCTCCCGTCCGCTCCAGCTGCTCGCCGCCGAGCTGGCCTTCACCGACCCGGTCGACGGGTCGCCCCGTCGTTTCGAGTCCGTACGCCGGCTGCCGCTCGCTCCGTCGGGATAGTCCCTGACGAAGTGGCCCCTGGTCGGGCCCCGGAAGGGCCGTTCCGTCAGGGACTATCGTCCGGACAGCGACATCTCGTCGCGGACGGCCTGGGGCGTGCGGCGCGCGGAGATCAGCGAGGTGGTCACCGTCAGCGCCAGGACGCCGACGATGACGCCCAGCGAGGTGAGGGTCGGGATCTCGGGCACGGCGTCCCACTGCAGGTGGCCCCAGTGGAGAGCCAGCTTGACGCCGATGAAGCCGAGGATCGCGGCCAGGCCGTAGCTGAGGTGCACCAGCTCGGCGAGCGCGCCACGGAGCACGAAGTACAGCGCCCGGAGGCCGAGGAGCGCGAAGGCGTTGGTGGCGAAGACCAGGTAGGGGTCGCCGGTGATGCCGTAGACGGCCGGGACCGAGTCGATCGCGAAGACGATGTCGGTGGCGAAGACGGCGATGACCACGAGGGCGAACGGCGTCAGGGCGCGGCGGGTGCGGTCGCCGAGGCGGACCCGGGTGGTCAGGCGGGTGCCCTCGTAGGAGTCGGTGACGGGGAGGAATCGTCGCACGACCCGCACGACCCGCATCTGCGACACCTCGAGCTCGTGCTCCTCCGCGCGCACCGCGTCGCGCAGCAGCTTGAGTCCGGTGACGACGAGCACGAGGCCGAAGACGAGGAAGACCCAGTCGAACCGGGCCAGGGCAGCGGCGCCGAGCGCGATGAAGATGCCGCGCAGCACGAGCGCGCCGACGATGCCGTAGAGCAGCACCCGCTGCTGGAGCGCGGCCGGGACGGCGAAGGCGCCGAGCAGTAGCATGAAGACGAAGAGGTTGTCGACGCTCAGGGTCTTCTCGACGATGTAGCCGGTGTAGAACTCCACGCCGCGCTCGCTGCCGTGCTGCGCCCAGACGTAGCCGCCGAAGGCGAGCGGGAGGGCGATGTAGAAGGCCGACCACGCGATCGCCTCACGCATCGAGACCTCGTGCGGCTTGCGGGTCGCGACGAAGTCGACGGCGATGAGCAGGAGCACGGCTCCGATCGTGACCGCCCACAACGTGGGGGTGCCGATGGTGTCGAGCGTGCCGGATCCGGGCATGGAGTTCTCCTCAAGCAGAGCGCTTGAGGTCTCCCTCACCGGGCCCGCAGGACCCGGCGACCGCCCGAGCCGCCCATGGAGGCGGCGTAATGACCGGGTCGATCTGAGTGAGGTACTCCCCTCGGGCCGAACTGTAACCACTCCACCCAAGAATCTCCTGAATCCAGCAGACTGCGCTCATGTCGTCGCCCGTCTCCCTCGCCGTCCACCGCACGCCGGACGAGTGCTTCGTCGGCCTGCCCGGCTACCCGTTCGCGCCTCGGTACGCCGACGTGGCGCCGCTCGATGAGCCGGACCTCGCGCCGCTGCGCATGCACTACCTCGACGAGGGGCCGCCCGACGGGCCCGTCGTCCTGCTGCTGCACGGCCAGCCGACCTGGTCCTACCTCTACCGGACGGTGATCCCGGTCCTGGTCGAGGCGGGCCTGCGGGTCATCGCCCCCGACAACATCGGCTTCGGCCGCTCCGACAAGCCGAGCAGCCCCTACGACTACACGCTGGCCCGCCACATCGGCTGGACGCGCAGCCTGGTGACGGGCCTCGACCTGCGCGACGTCACGCTCGTCGCCCAGGACTGGGGCGGACCGATCGGGCTGAGCGTCCTGGCGCACGAGCCCGACCGTTTCGCGGGCGTGGTGGCGGCCAACACGATCCTGCACACCGCCGACCCCGCGCTCGCCGATCGGCTGACGTGGGCCGTGCACGGCGAGGGCGAGTCGCGGGTCGTGCTCGAGGAGTCGCTGCTCGACTACCTGCTCTACACCCAGCGGGCCCCGGTGCTGCGCGCGAGCGACTTCGTCGGGGCCTCCACCGCTTCGCCGCTGACGGCCGAGGTGCTGGCGGCGTACGACGCCCCGTTCCCGACGCCGGGCCACACGGCCGGGCTGCGGCAGATGACCGCCCTGCTGCCGCTGACCCGCAACGACCCCGGCGCCCGGATCGGACGTCGCACCCTGCGTGCGCTCGAGTCGTGGGACCGGCCGTTCGTCACCGCCTACTCCGACGGCGACCCGGCGACCCGGGGCTGGGAGACGGTCTTCGCCGAGCGGGTCCCGGGCGCGCGGGGTCAGGAGCACGTGACGATCCCCGGTGCCGGGCACTTCCTGCAGGAGGACGCCGGGCCGGCGCTCGCCCGGGTGGTCGTGGACGTCGTCCGGGGGCAGAAGTGATGACGCCGCTGCTCTCACCGCTCGCGGTCGACATCGACCAGCTCTCGCTCGACCTCAGCGACGGGCTCCAGCTCGGCACCAAGATCATCGTCGCCTTCTTCCTGTTCGGGGTCGCCCTGGACACCCGGATCGGTGACTTCCGCGACGTGGTGCGGCGCCCGTGGGTGATCGCGGTCGGGGTGGTGGCGCAGTACGTCGTCGCGCCCGGCCTGACGCTGCTCCTCACCCTCGCGCTCGGCGTGAAGGGATCGGTCGCGATCGGGATGCTGCTGGTGGCCTGCTGCCCGGCCGGCAACCTGTCGAACATCCTCACCCACCGGGCGCGCGGCGACGTGGCGCTGTCGATCTCGCTGACCGGGGTCTCCAACGTGCTCGCGGTGCTCGTCACCCCGGTCGCCCTCGCCTTCTGGAGCAGTCTCAACCCGAGGGCCGACGCGCTGCTGCGCGACATCGAGCTGTCGCCGTGGGACGTCATCGGCGAGGTGGCGCTGCTCATCGGGCTCCCGTTCGCGGCCGGCCTGTTCGTGGCCTGGCGCGCTCCCGGGTTCGCCCAGGCGGCGCAGCGCTTCGTCGAGCCGGGTGCGCTGGTGCTCCTGCTGCTCATCGTCGTGGGTGGGCTGGCCTCGCAGCTCGACGTCTTCGTCGCCTACCTCGCCGTCGTGGTGCTCCCGATCGCCGGGCAGAACCTGCTCGCGCTCGGCGTCGGCTACGGCACCGGCCGGCTGTGCCGGCTGAGCGAGGCCGGCACCCGGGCGATGACCTTCGAGCTCGGGGTCCGCAACACCGGGCTCGCCGTCGTGCTGGCGCTCGGCTTCTTCGCCGACCTCGGCGGGGTGGTCTTCGTGGCCGCGCTGTGGGGGCTGTGGGACGTGCTGACCGGACTCGCACTCGCGACCTGGTGGCGTCGTCGTACGCCGGTGACAGCGGTGGCAGCGGTGGAGCCGGTCACCGAGCCAGGCTGACCCGCACCGTCGTGCCGCCCCCGGGCGTCTCGCGGAGGTCGATCGTGCCGGCGTGGGCCAGGACGATCCGCCGGCAGGTCGCGAGGCCGAGGCCGGAGCCCGGGACGGAGTCGTCGAGCCGTTCGCGGGCGAGGAACACCCGTTCGCGCTGGTCGACCGGGATCCCGGGGCCGCCGTCGGCGACCTCGAGCACCCACCGGTCGCGCTCGGCTCGGGCGTGCACCGTGATGGGGGCGCCCGGAGCGTGCGTGGCGGCGTTGGCGAGCAGGTTCTGCAGGAGCAGCCGCAGCTGGAGCGCATCAGCGCGCACGGGCGGGAGGTCGCCGACCTCGACGAGCCGGCGGTCGAGGGCCGGAAGGTCGTCGAGGACGGCGCCCACCAGGCCGACGACGTCGACGTCGGTGAGCACCAGCTCGCCGCCCACGACGGCGTACTGCATCACGTCGCGCAGCAGCTCCGACATCCGCGACACGCTGCGGTGGGCGCGTGAGAGGAGGAGCCCGATCGTGTCGAGGTCGGGCGTCGGTGACGCGTTCTCCTCGTGCAGCATCTCGAGGGTGCCGGAGAGGGCCAGCAGCGGGTTCTGGAGGTCGTGCGTCACCTGGGACCCCAGGGAGGTGAGGTGCTCGTTGCTGCGGCGCAGCTCGGCGAGCAGCTCGTTGGCCTCCTCGATCACCTCGGTCTGCGACAGCTCGGCCGAGCAGGCGGCGGCGAGGTCGCCCAGGTTGCGCGCGTCCTCCTCGGTCCACTCGTGCGCCTCCATGTCGATGGCGCACAACGAGCCGATCGTCCGGCCCTCGTGGTCGGTGATCGGCCAGCCGGCGTAGGCCACGGCACCGAGGTCGGTGATGGCGAGGTTGTCGGCGAGACGTTCGACCTCGCGGACGTCGCGGACGATGATCGGTCCCTCGTCGGCCACGACGTGCTGGCAGAAGGAGTGCGACAACGGCGTCTCGCGCGCGGTCTGGAGGACGTCGGGCAGGCCGTCGGCGCCGACGAAGACCTGGCGGTCGGGCTGGATGAGCGTCACCAGGCCGATCGGGGCACCGAGGGAGCGACGCACCAGCCGGGCGTAGTGGTCGAGCGAGCCGAGCTCGGGGCTCATGCGTCGGCGCTCATCGGAAGGGTGCCTACCGGGGTCCGGTCGAGGGCTCGTCCGGTCGCGGGGTCATGCCCTCAATCTACGCCGTCGGTCGGTCACGGAGCCGTCGACGAGCGATATTTGTCCAGCCAGCGCCGGTCGATCCGGCGCTTGAGCCGCAGCGCCGCAGCGCCGTACCACCACCAGCGGCCGCGCACGGCGAGCGCGACGCCGTCGCCGAGGTCGAGGACCGCCAGGGCCCGGGCGGGTGGGGTGTACGTCGGCAGCGCCTCGCCGCGGGCCCGGGCCAGGAGGCTCTCGAGCAGCACCGGGCCCTGTCGCACGCCGTGCACCCCGACCCGGGGGAGCGGCTGGGGGGTGAAGTGGGCGCAGTCGCCGACCGCGTGGATCTCCGGGTGGTCGACGTGCTGGAGGGTCGCGGTGACGGGTACGCCGTCGGCGTCGCCGAGCCCGACCCGTGCGAGCACGGGCGGGGCGGCGAGGCCGGTCGCGAGCAGGGCGACGTCGTGGGGGAGCGTGCCGCGGTCCAGGACCACGGCGCTGCCGGTCACCTCGCGCACCTCGGTCGCGGTGAGGACCTCGACCCCGCGACGCGCCAGGAGCCGCTTCAGTCGTCGGCGTGCGCCGAAGGGCAGGTCCGCCCCGATCTCCGCCGAGGCCTCGACGAGGCGCACGTGATCGACCCCGGGGCGCACGGCGAGGTGGGCGGCCAGCTCGAGCCCGGTGGAGCCGCCGCCGATCACGGTCACCGTCGCCTGCGGCGCGCTCTCGAGCCGGGCCG
>JBFJKO010000039.1:0-12921 GCA_041634935.1 Nocardioides sp. | reverse complement strand
GGTGCAACGTCATGTCTGGAACGCTATCCCACGCGGAAATCGGCGCATCTTGCCACCGCAAGCAGATCCTCAACCGGAGCGCACTCACTCTTCTGCGGCTAGATCTGGATGTGAACGCGCCCGGCGCAGAGCAGCCCGACTCGCTGGCTCATTCAAACAGGGCGGCGTCGGCCGTTGACCCGCGCCAAAGGCGGTGGAAAGCAGCAGGCTTCTCGGAATTCTTCGTCGCGCACGGTGGTGAAGATCGGTCCACGACAGAGGCGTTCTCTGCCGCCGATCTTCTGATTGCACAAGCCTGCCCAGTTCGTTGCCAAGGGGGCCATCACAGCGTACAATCGAACACATGTTCGCAGTCCCGCTTCCCGACTCCGCGAAGGAGTGCGTCGCGGAGCTGGAGGAGATCGAGCGTCTCAAGTCGGCCCTGTGCGCTCGCCAGGCCCGCGTGACGGCACGCTTGGACGAGACGGGTGACGGCACCCGTAGAAGTGACCGAGCGCTGGCGACTGAGGTCGGGTTGGCGCGGCGGGAGTCACCCAGCCGCGGCGCGCGCTACCTCAAGCTTGCTCGCGCGCTCGCCGATGACCACCCCGAGGTGCTGGCCCTCCTCGAGTCCGGGGAGCTCAACGAGCGTCGTGCCGAGCTGATCATCGACGAGACCGCCGTGCTGTGCCTGGAGGACCGTCGTGCCGCCGACACGGCCCTGGCGCACCACCTCCTGGAGAACCCCACTCTCGGCGACCGCGATCTCCGCGACGCCGCGCGTCGGATCGTGCTGCGCATCGACGGAGTCGCCGCGGAGCGCCGTCGGGCGCGTGCGCACCGCGGGCGGCACGTGTCGGCCCGTGCGCGCGGCGACGGACGTGGTGAGGTCACCGGCCTGGTCGCGGACTGGCAGATGGCGGCGATCATGGACTCGCTCAACCAGCGGGCCGACCTGATGCTCCACGAAGGTGACGATCGCACCCGCGCCCAGCTGCTCGTCGACCTCTTCGTCGAGAGGCTCGCCGGTCTTCCCGGGGCGAGCGGCGTGCCCGTGCACCTCGACATCGTCGTCGGTGCCGAGGCCTTGCTCAGCGAGACCGAGGAGCCGGCCGAGGTGCCCGGCCTCGGCCCCATCCCGGCCGGACTGGCCCGGCGTCTCCTGCTGGAGTCGCCGCAGACCCGCACCTACGTGCGGCGGCTGTTCGGCGACACCGACAACCTCGTGGCCATGGAGGCGTCCTCGCGCACGTTCAACGGTCTGCTGCGGACCTTCATCCGGCTGCGCGACGGTCGCTGCCGCACTCCCTGGTGCGACGCTCCCATCCGCCACATCGACCACGTGCAGGACGCCGCCGACGGCGGCCCCACGGCTCTGCACAACGGCCAGGGCCTCTGCGAGAGCTGCAACTACGCGAAGCAGCATCCGGGCCTCCGGCACCGGGTGATCTCCCAGGAGATCGTCGAGCCCCACACCACCAGGATCACCACACCTGCCGGGGCGTCCTACGACTCCCGGGCGCCGGCACCACCCGGCACGAACCCCCAGAACCTCTTCATCCAACGCCAACCCGGCGTCTGGACACGTGTCGCCTAGCCCCTAGGCTCCGGCGATGCCCACCGTGCAGCTGCTCCACGTCGCCAAGGCAACCCGCCTGCCGATGCGCGCCGTCGACGCCGTCGAGGTGGAGGCGGGCAAGGGGATCGTGGGCGATCGCTACCACGGCACGAAGCACCGCCACGTGACGTTGCAGAGCGCCGACGCGCTGACCGAGGCGAGCGAGCTCTACGGCTCGGACGTCCCGGCACACCTGACCCGCCGCAACATCACGATCAGCGACGGCGTCGTGCCCCGCGACCCGGGCACCCGCATCCGCATCGGCGACGTCCTGCTCGAGGTCGTGCGCGTCGCAGCGCCGTGCAAGCTGCTCGACGACACCATCGGTCGCGGCGCCCAGGAGGCGCTACGGCGGCGCGGCGGGTCGGTGTTCCGCGCGCTGGAGGGCGGCCGGATCGAGCTCGGCGACGAGGTCGACCTGTCGCCGGCGCTCACGTCAGACGGCTGAACCCACCCAGCTCGGCCGCGCTGTCGGCCAACGCCGTCCCGGTTCCGTCGTAGAGCCCGAGGACGGCGTCCACGTGGGCCCGCAACTCCTCGGCCTCGTCGTCGTACTGCGCCACTGCCACGACCACCCCGTCGAAGGACTGACCCGCGAGCAGGCGCATCGCGCCGAGGTTGGCGCCGTGGAACGGCATCGCGAGCACGGCGAGGTCGAGTTCGTCGGCGCTGGTGAGGCGGTGGTAGAGGTCGGGGTCCATGGCGTCGGCGACGATCACGTCCATGCCCTGCTCGCGCAGCGCGGCGGCGCGGGCCTCGTTGCTCTCCACGCCGACGACCCGCAGGCCGTACTCCGTGGCGAGCTGCTGGTAGGTGGCGCGTCCGACCCGTCCCATGCCCAGGACGACGGCGTCGGCGAACGCGACGTCGATCGGTCGGTCGTCGGGGTGCAGGTGTGTGGGGTCCTGCGTCGGCCAGCGCTTCTCCGCCACTCGCACCAGTGCCTCGGAACGGGTGTCGACCAGGGTCGAGAGCAGAAAGCTCAGCGCGACGCTGGTGGCCAGGACCACCAGCCACTGCTCGTCGATCAGGTCGGCGGAGGCTCCGACCGCGGCGACGATGAGGGCGAACTCGGAGTAGTTGCCGAGCACGGTCGCGGCCTTCACCGACGTCCGGTGACGCAGCCCCTGGAGACGTAGCAGGACTGCGAAGCCCCACGACTTCAGCGGCACCAGCAGCACCAGGAGTGCCGCGAGCCCGACGTCGCCGGCCGAGGGGAGACCGGTGAAGCCGATGGACAGGAAGAACCCGACCAGCAACAGCTCCTTGACCGAGAACAAGGTCTTCGCCAGCTCGGAGGAACGGCGCTCGGGAGCGAGCAGCAACCCGATGATCAGCGCGCCGAGGTCGCCCTTGATGCCGACGGCTTCGAAGAGCGCGTAGCCCGGACCCAGGGCCAGCGCGAGACCGAAGAGCGGCAGCAGCTCGCCGTGGGCGGTGTGGGCGAGCACCCGTCGGAAGAGGATCGAGGCAGGGACCAGCCCGATGAGCAGGAACGCCCATGGGCTCGGCGGCGAACCCTTCGCAAGCGTGAGGAACACCACTGCGGCGATGTCCTGGATGATGAGGATGCCGAGGGCGGTGACGCCGAAGCGCGACTGCCCCGAGCCCGACTCGTCGAGCGACTTCACGACGAGCACGGTGCTCGAGAACGACAGGGCGAACCCGACGACGAGCAGCGACCGCCAGTCGAGGTCGGCCATCAGCCCGGACGCCACGACGGCGATCACGCCCAGGTAGCCCCAGGCGAGGGCCGACGTGGCCCCCAGGTGCACGACGCTCGTCAGCCACACCTCGCGACGTCCGAGGATGCGGGCGTCGAGCTTGAGGCCGATGCCGAAGAGCAGCAGGGTCACCCCGAGGTCGGCGAGCGTGTCGAGGCCCTCGACCTCCGGCACACCGGCGGCGTTGAGCGCGAAGCCGACGACGAGAAACCCGACGAGCGGGGGAAGCCTGACGGCGGAGGAGATCAGACCGGCCACGAGGGCCGCGATCAGGACGAGGCTCAGGTCAGTCATCGGCTCGACGCGCTCTCGTCAGACCGCCAGCTTCTCGTCGAAGAAGGCGAGCACCCGGTCGACGCCCTCCTGCTGGCGGTGGGTGGTGACGGTCGAGTGCTGCCGACCGGGGAACTCGACCTTGATGAAGGCCGGACCGAGCTCGGTCGTCAGGGTGTCGAAGCGCGTGCCCACCGCGGCGTCCCCGGTGAAGCGCAGGCCGAGCACCTCGCAGCCGGCGGCGGCCCGCTCCTTGACCTTGGCGAGGTCCTCGGGCGACAGGTTGAGGTCGGCGGCGCGTTTCTTGCCGACCGCGAACGGCACCGACGGCTGGCACAGTACGGGTGCCGCGACCGACTCGTCGACCATCATCGCCAGCGCGAACCCGCCGGTGAAGCACATGCCGAGCGCGCCCACCCCCGGGCCGCCGAGCTCACCGTGGAGCTCGCGGGCGAGGCTGCGCAGCCAGCCGGCCATCGGGGTGGTCTCGCGGGTCGCGAGCTTGGTGAACTCCTTGCGCACGCACACCCCCGACATCGCCTTGACGACGTTCGTCAGCGCGAAGGGGCCGCCGATCTTGCCGAAGAGCTGCGGCATGACCACGGTGTAGCCCGCGTCGACGACCTCGTCGCCAAAGCTGATCACGTCGTCGGTCAGTCCCGGGATCTCGTGGATCACGATCACTCCCGGGCCGTTGCCCTTGCGATAGGTCGGGAAGGTCATGCCGTCGGCCGCGTGCTCGCCGAGGCTCCAGGAGTCGATGAGGCCCATGGGGGTGAGCCTAGTGTCGCTACCGTCGCTCGTATGGCCGAACGACCCGTGAGTCTGGTCCTGCCGCACCAGCTGTTCGAGGAGCACCTCGATGCCCCGCCCGGCACGACGTTCGTGCTGGTCGAGCACGACCTGCTCTTCCGCCAGTACCGCTTCCACGTGCAGAAGCTGGTCCTCCACCGCGCGAGCATGCGCCGCTTCGCCACGCGGCTGCGCAAGGCCGGGTACGACGTCGTCCCCGTCGACACCGACGGCCGTACGACGAGCCGCGCGGCCCTCGCCCGCGTGATCGAGGACCTGGCGCCGACGTCCATCCGCGTCCACGACGTCGTCGACGACTGGCTCGGACGCGACCTCGTCGCCGCGCTCGCGGACGCCGGCCACACGCTGCGGCCCGACGACGTCCTGGAGTCGCCGAGCTTCCTCACGACCCGGTCCCAGGTCGCCGACGCCTTCGGGTCGTCGTCCAAGGGCCAGCCGCGCATGCAGCACTTCTACGCCTGGCAGCGGCGCCGCCTCGGCGTCCTGATGGACGGCGACCAGCCTCGCGGCGGCAAGTGGTCCTTCGACGAGGACAACCGCAAGAAGCTGCCGCACGACCTCGCCGTCCCGAGCGTGACCCCGCCGCCGCGCTGTGGCGAGGTCGACGAGGCCATCGCGTGGGTGGCCCGTGCCTTCCCCGACAACCCCGGCAACGCGGCGTCGTTCGCGTGGCCCACCAGTCATGCCGAGGCCGAGGCGGGGCTCGAGGAGTTCCTGGCCGAGCGGTTCGCCGAGTTCGGGCCCTACGAGGACGCGCTGTCGAGCCGGCACCCGTTCGTCTTCCACTCCCTGCTCACGCCCTCGCTCAACACCGGGCTGCTCTCCCCGCAGCACGTGCTCGACCGGGCGCTCGAGGTCGGGGAGTCGGACGACGTCCCGCTGGCCTCGCTCGAGGGCTTCGTGCGCCAGGTCATCGGCTGGCGCGAGTACATGCGGGCGACCTACCACCTGCACGGACGCCGGCTGCGCTCCCGCAACCACCTCGCCCACGCCAGACCGCTGGCCGCCGGCTGGTGGACGGGGGAGACCGGGCTGGACCCCGTCGACCACGTGATCGGGCAGGTGCTCGAGACCGGCTACGCCCACCACATCGAGCGGCTGATGGTCCTGGGCAACGCGATGGCCCTGCTGCGCACCGACCCTGAGGCCGTGCACGAGTGGTTCATGGAGCTCTTCATCGACGCCTACGACTGGGTGATGGTGCCCAACGTGCACGCCATGAGCCAGTTCGGCGCGGGGGACGCGATCACCACCAAGCCCTACGTCTCGGGCAGCAACTACCTGCGCAAGATGAGCGACTACGCCGCCAAGAAGGGGCCGGGGTGGGGGACCGAGTGGCAGGACGACTGGGACGCCCTCTACTGGACCTTCGTGCGGGACCACCACGACGTCTTTGCCGGCAACCCTCGCTCGCGGATGATCGCCAACCTCTACGACGCCATGGAGCCGGCCACCAAGGCCGCCCACACCCGGCGTGCGGCGCCGTGGCTCGAGTGAGAAGGCTGCCGACCTGTCCCCATGGGTGAGGTACGGCGCCGTCGTCGCTCCTAGCGTGGGCGCATGCCTACCGTCAGCCGCACGTTCGTGGTGGACCCCTCGCCGTCCGCTGTCATCGACTACCTCAAGGACTTCTCCCACGCCGAGGACTGGGATCCCGGCACCGTGTCGTGCACCCGCAAGGGCCAGGGCCCGATCGTCGTGGGCACGCAGTTCCACAACGTCTCCAAGATCGCCGGCGTCGAGACCGAGCTGACCTACGAGCTGACCGAGCTCACCGGCAGCACCGTCGTCTTCGAGGGCGAGAACGACTCGGCGACGTCGGTCGACACGATCACCGTCGTGCCGCACGACGCCGGCAGCGAGATCACCTACAAGGCCGTCATCGAGGCCAAGGGCCTCGGCAAGCTCGCCGAGCCGCTGATGAAGCTGGTCTTCGAGCGGGTCGGCACCAAGACCGAGGAGCAGATGACCAAGGTCCTCAACGGCCTGTGAGGACTAGCGGTCCTCGAGGCTGCTGAGGTCCGGCGGTACGTCGACGGCGTGCTCACGCAGGACGGCGAGCGGCACGATCTTCAGCACGGCCTCGTTGGTCGAGGCGAGCACGACCGGAGCCGCGACGCCGTCCTGGTGGGCCCGCGCCCAGTTGTGGGCGGTGACGCACCAGCGGTCACCCGGCACGAGCCCCGGGAAGTCGTACATCGGCATTGGCGAGCTCAGGTCGTTGCCGATTGCGCGCTGGTGGGCGAGGAACTCCTCGGTCACCACCGCGCAGATCGTGTGACTGCCGCGGTCCTCGGGACCGGTCGCGCAGCAGCCGTCCCGGAAGAACCCCGTCATCGGGTCGGTGCCACAGGGCTCGAGCTCGTCTCCGAGGACGTTGCGTTCGGTCACGGGTCCACATTCGCACGTTGTCCGCCGCCGATCGAGGGGGCGCTCAGCGCCGCAGCTCTGCGCTGGCGCCGGTCGCGCTGGTGTTGCCGGCCTCGTCGCGAGCAGCAGCGGTGAGCACGAGGGTGCCGCGGGACAGCGAGGGCAGCTTCACCGCCCAGCGCGCTCCCATGATAGTGACCGGGACGCGCCGGGCAGCCCGTTCCGCCCGGGCCCGACTCCCCGAGCGCTCCCACCCTGATCCGGTGAAGGCGTACCAGGACTTCCCGCGCAGCTGCACCGCGGTGAGGACGGCGGAGGCCAGCCCGGAGCCACCGGTGTCGGCCACCGTGCCGCGCACGGTCGACCAGGCCCTCCGGGTGGCTCGGTACGCACGGCACTCACGGGCGTTGCGCCGGCCGCAGTCGGGCTGGTCGATGCGCATGCGCGGTCGGGTGGTGTCGACGACGACCGTGTGCTCCAGCGCGGTCGTGGTGTTGCCGGCCCGGTCGGAGACCGTGACGGTGACGGTGCGCCGTCCTTGCGAGGTGTAGCGGTGGGTGAGGGTCGTCTCCGCACCGGTGGCGGCGGTGGTGGCGCCGTCCCCCCACGCCACGGTCACCGCGAGCTGCGCCGGGGTGTCGGTGTCGTCGGCGAGGACGTCGCGAGAGAGCGTCAGGGTCGATCCGCTCCGCAGCGGTGTGCCCGGCGACGCGCGGTAGGAGGCGACGGGCGCCGTGGTGTCGCCCGTGGGTGTGCCACCGCCACCCCCGCCGCCGGCGGGAAGGGCGGCGAGTCCGGTGTAAAGGACGGGCTCGGCGAAACGGGCCCCGACAGCCGGGCCGGCCGAGCGCGCTCCGTCGGAGGTGTCGTAGGAGTGCAGGGCACCGCTGGACGACTGGGCGAGCAGACGCTCCCCGTCGGGCGACCAGTCCACGACCAGGGTCGTCCCGTCGCCGTCGTCCGGTGCGTCGGCGAGCTCGCGAGCGCGCTGAGGGTCGTCGACCGGCACGAGCAGCAGGCGGGCGCGCGAGCGCGGGTCGCCGTAGGAGATGGCCAGGGCCACCTGCGTCGAGTCCGGTGACCAGACCGGCGGCAGGGACCGGACGTGGTAGCCGACCTCGGGCTCGTCGCGGCGGTAGGTCGAGACCACGCGGTCGTGACGCCCGTCGAGGTCGACGACCCGGGCGGTGACGGCGAAGGTGCCGACCGTCTGGGTCAGGTAGGCCACCCGCGTGCCGTCGGGCGAGAACGACAGCTGGTTGGGCAGACTCGCGCTGCTGCCGAGCGTGAGGGTGCGCGGCGTGGCGCCGCCGACGTCGACCCGCTGCGAACGCACCGCGTACGACGTGACCCCCGACGGATCGTCCACCGGCTCCGACCACACCAGGGTGCGGCCGTCCGGGCTCAGCGAGCTGGCGATCACGGCGCCGGCTGCGGGGTCGTCGAAGCGCCGCACCTCGGAGCCGTCGAGTCGACTGACGATCCACGTGGTGCCGTCAGCGTCGGTCGAGGTCCACGCGAAGGTGCCGGCGGCCGGGTCGGCCCGGCGCAGCTGGATGCTGCGTGCGCCGCTCGCCCGCTGGAGGACCACCCGGTCGGTGCCGTCGGCGTCGACGAGCGCGATCTCGCTGCAGGGGGTGTCAGGGGTCGCGCACGCGTCGCTCTGCGTGATCAGGCGTCCGGTCGCGTCGTTGCCCGCGCTGAGCGCCACGGTCCGGAGCTGGGCGTCGAGTCGGCTGTCGGCGGGGTTCCAGTCGACCTGCGTCGCGGTCACCTCGACACGAACCCGGTCGATGCCGGTGGCGACGGGGGTGGTGGCGAGCTCGATGGTCCGCGAGCTGCCCGCGGGCAGGTCGGGCAGCGTGCAGGTGCCACTCGCCAGCGCGCACGAGACGCCCGCGCCGCTGAGCCCGGTGAGGCCGCCGTCGCGCAGGGACGCGGTCAGGCTGACACCGGTCGCGGTGTCGGGCCCGACGTTGGTGACCCGCAACGTGCCGGCCCAGGCCTGACCGGCGGTCGCGGGTGGGAGCACGGGCTCGAGGCGCAGGTCGCTGACCCCGGTGCCCGGGACCGGCGCGGGCTGGACCTCCCAGGGCCCGGGCGCGTCGTCGTAGGTGCGCACGAGACGGTCGTCGAGATCGGGTGCGACCCGCAGCTGCTCGACGGCCGGGACCCCGTCGGTGCGGTCGACGAGTACCTCGGCCTCGTCGAACGAGTCGTAGGGGAGCCAGCGGATCCAGGCGCCGGCCGTGCTGAGACCGAGGTCGCGGCGCGCCCACGTGCCGTCCGGTCGGTGGTCGAAGATCAGCGTCCTCACGCGCGGGGTGCCGAAGGGGAGGGACAGGTCGTGGAACGTGGCGGCGAGGTGGTCGCCGTCCGGCGAGACCGCGATGTCCTGGAAGCTCGAACCGTCCGCCGGCCAGGCCAGGTCGGAGGTCGTGCCGTCGTGGTGCGCCACCCGGGCCAGGCCGAAGCCCCACCCGACGATCGTGCCGCCACCTGCGGCGGCGGACTCGAGGTCGACGACCTCGTCCGCCCCGTCGTCGACCCGGAGCGACTCGGTCCGGGTGCCGGTGGTGACGTCGATGGCGTAGAGCACGCCGATGCGTCCGTTCGCCGGCGCCGTCCGTGGGCCCCTGCCGGGGACGACCAGCGTCGAGGAGTCCTTCCAGCCCACCGGTCCGAAGTGGTTGAGCCAGTCGGGCTCCCCGTCGTGACGGGGGTTGGCGTGCAGGATCTGGCGGTGCCGGCCGTCGACGTCCATGACGACCAGCGCCATCTCGGAAGCGGCGCCGCCCGGCGTCACCGTCGGAGTGCCGCCGGGCACGAAGTGACCCTCGGGGTCGATCAGCCAGAAGGCCAGACGGCGCCCGTCGGGGGAGGGGTAGACGTTCCCGGCGCCCGGGAGGATCGGGTCGGCGTCGGCCGGGGCCCCGGGCAGGGGTCGCACCGCGCTGATCACGCCGCGAAGGTCGGCATCGACCAGGAACGGGGCCCGGGCGAGCGGGTCCTGGGTGCCGGCGTCCTCGTCGTGGGCCTCCGGGACCACGAGCCGGTAGGCCGCCTGGTCGGATAGGTGCGCCTTGGCCGGCGCAGCGGCCACGACGGGCGGCGCACCGGCGCCGGCGACCAGGAGGGCCAGGAGGCCGACGACCAGCGTGCGACCAGGGGTTCGGGAGGGTGAAGTCGATGCCACCGAGCGAAAGTAAAGGGCGCAGGGAGGGAAGTGAATGGCCCGAACGGGCCATCTGCCCGACGACGCTCAGGCTGGGGCGCTCAGGCGATGATGGCCGCAGCGTCGTCGGTCGGCTCCACGCCGAGCAGCCGGTCCCGCAGCGACACCAGGCCCGACACCGTGTCGAGGAAGCGGGTCGTGCTCTCACCGACGCGCAGGTCGTCGAAATAGTGGTGGCGCATCGCGACACGGGCCAGCTGGTGCTCGTCGACGTCGAGGCGCGACGTCAGGAGCGACGTCAGTGAGTCCACGTTGTCGGCGCCCACGACGTCCGCGCAGCGGCTCACCGGCACGTCCTGGCGCAGCCGCTCGGCATCGCCCTGCGGGTCGGTGAGGAAGATCGGCTTCTCGTTGCGCAGGTAGAGCCAGTCGAGCCCGACCGAGGAGACGTCGGTGATCATGGCGTCGCAGTCGGGGATCACCGCCAGGATGTCGCCCTGGGTCACGCTCGCGTGGCCCGCCGCCGGCGCAGCCGTGGCAGCCGCCGCGACCAGGTCGACGATGGCCAGGTGGGCCGAGCGCACGGACGGGGTCTGGCTGGTGACCACCTTCGGGTGGGGCTTGTAGACCAGTCGTACGTCGGGCACCGCCAGCACGGCGCGCACGATCGCGACTCCGAGCCGTGTGACCGAGGTGTAGTCGTTGTAGTCGGCGTCGCCCTCCCACGTGGGGGCGTAGAGCACGGTGCGGCGCTCGCTCGGACCCAGCAGCGAGGGCGGCCGCAGGTCGAGCTGTGGTCGACCCACGCGCACCAGCCGGCTGGCGTCGAACTCCATCAGGGCGTCGAGGTGACGCTGCACCGCCGCCTCACCGGCGACGAGGACCCGGTCGTACGCCTTGGCGTTGTTGCTCGCCATGCTCTGCTTGTCGCTCTCGCCGTGGTTGACGTGCACGTGGAGGCGCCGGTTGTCGATCAGCGACTGGAAGTTGAGGATCGAGTTGTTGCAGTAGAGGACGACCTTGGCGTCGAGCCGGTCGTAGAGCTCGGTCAGGTCGGTCAGCGACGGAGCCGTCAGCACCGGCAGCGACGTGCGCCCCTCGATGACGGCCGCCGAGGCGGGATCGCGTACGACGATGCCGACCGGGTGCTGGGCGTGCAGGAGCTCGAGGACGTCGAGCCACTGCACCAGCTGGTAGGTGCGTGTCGGGTCGTCCGCGAAGTAGGCGATGACGGAGACCTCGGGCACGCACGAACTGTACGGCCTCGGTCCAGGGGTGCCGGTCGCGACGACCATGGGTGTTTACCCCGGCGAGCTCTGGGGGCAGGGTGAGGGCATGGCTGCTGCCCGGCACGGACTCGTCTTTCCGGTCGACCCCGGCGACACGGACGGGAGGCGCAGCACCACCACGACCGGTCGTGGCGTGGTCGCGGACGCCCTGCGCCCCGTCGACCCGGTCGGCGCCCGCGCCGTCGAGAGGGAGACCGCCTGGCGCACGCAGTACGTGCCGTGGTTCCGGCGCCTGGTCGAGGCCGGGCTCGGCTCGGCCGACGACGCGGTGCGATCGGCGCGAGCGGGGCTCGACTCCCTGCACACCCGGATGCGCGTGGCCGGTGAGCACGCGGATCCCTCGGACGACCGACCCCTGACCGAGTGGCCGTCGTCCGGACCCCGCTTCGGCCAGATCGAGATGCCGGGGCGCGCGGAGGCGTCGCGTGAGCTGGTCCTGCCCTACCGCGGCGACCGGCTCCGCGGGGACGGCATCCGCCGTCAGCTGGAGGCGTGGGTGCTCGCCGGGGTCGTCGAGCCGACCGTCGCCGAGGCGGTCAGTGTCGTGCTCGCCAACCCCGACTGGCTGCGGCTCGAGGGCCGCACCGTCGCGGTGGTCGGCGCGGACTCGGAGATGGGGCCGCTCCAGGCGCTGAGTCGCTGGGGCGCGCGCATCGCCGCCGTCGACCTCCCGCGGCCGGGGATCTGGGACCGGGTCGCCGAGGTGGCCGCGACCGGCGCGGGCACGGTGGTCGCGCCCGCTGCCGACGGTGCCCGCGGGGCCGACCTGCTCGCCGACGTGCCCCGCCTGGCCGACTGGTTGGCCGAGCAGCCCGGCGCACTGGTCCTGGGCAACTACGTGTACGCCGATGGCGCGACGAACGTGCGTGTCTCGATGGCCGTCGACGAGCTGAGCCGACGCCTGCTCGAGGCGCGCGACGACACCGCGCTGGCGTTCCTCGCCACCCCCACCGACGCGTTCGCCGTCCCCGCCGCGGCCGTGGACCAGGCGCTCGCGGCCTACGAGGGTCGGGGCAGGATCGGGCGCAGCCTCGGTCGGCCGCTGCGCACGGTCTCCGGTGGTCGGCTGCTCCAGCGTCCGTACGCCGGCCCGGCCGACCCCGGCATCAACGACTCCCTGGTGCCGCAGCAGGGACCCAACTACGCCCTCGCCAAGCGACTGCAGCGCTGGCGCGCCATGGACGCCCGCGCCGCGGGGCGCCTGGTGTCGCTCAACGTCGCGCCCCCGACGCGCACCCGCTCGGTGGTGAAGAACCGCGCGCTCGCCGCTGCCTACGCCGGCGCGCACCGCTTCGGCGTCGAGGTCTTCGACCCCTCGACCTCCAACGTGCTGATGGCCGCGCTGCTGGTCCACGACCTGCACACCGACGGGGGGCCTCGTCACGCCCACCCTTGGCAGGACGAGGCGTACGCCGCCGCCCACGGCGGGCTCTGGCGGGCGGCCTACTCGCCGCGCAGTGCCCTCGGTCTCGCGGCTCTGCTCGGGGTGGGCGGCGCCCGCGGGTGATCTGTCCGGCCCGGCGTCATCCAGCTGATGGGGCCTACTTGTAGTGGAAACGAGCCTGCAGGACTATGAGGTCCTCGTCGTCGACCAGGTACACCAAGCGGTGTTCGTCAGTTATTCGACGCGACCAGGTGCCGGCAAACATGTACCTCAGGGGCTCCGGCTTCCCGATTCCG
>JBFJKO010000038.1:0-13600 GCA_041634935.1 Nocardioides sp. | reverse complement strand
TCCGGGGTCGGCGGCTCCGGCGAGCGACGTCGACGCAGGATCCTGGACATGGGAAATGAGGTTACAGACGCCGGTTGAGCAACGAGGGGTTGGTACGTCGTGCCGCGTCGAGCGCCGCACGGGTGACCTCGGCGCGCACGACCTCGGCGTCCGGGCCCGCCTCCACCAGCACGTCACCGAGCGGGTCGACCACCAGGGAGTGCCCGCTGTAGCGGGGTCCGGGCTGGGCGGCCGCGGCGACGAAGACGGTGTTCTCGATGGCCCGCGCCCGCACCAGCGTGCGCCAGTGGTCGACCTTGCGGTCCCCGGCGACCCAGGCCGCCGGGACGACGAGCACCTCGGCGCCGGCGTCAACGAGCAGGCGGGCCAGCTCGGGGAAGCGGAGGTCGTAGCAGGTCATCAGGCCGACCTTCCAACCCGCGACGTCGAGCACCGTCGGGGTGGGGTCGCCGGCCAGCAGGCGGTCGGACTCGCGGTAGCCGAAGGAGTCGTAGAGGTGGATCTTGCGGTACGCCGCCTCCACCGCACCCCGGACCAGCAGCGTGTTGTAGGGCCGGTCGTCGTCGGGGTCGTCGGTCGCCTCGAACATGCCGGCCACCACGGTCGTGCCCCGCGCCCGGGCGACCTCGCCGAGGGCGGTGCCGAAGGGGCCGTCGAGCGGCTCGGCGTGCGCGCTGACGTCGGAGCCCGCCTCGCCGAAGTCGCGCGCGAAGGCCTCCGGCAGCACGGTCAGGTCGGTGCTGTCGGGCACCAGCGCGGCCAGGCGCTCGCGGTTGCCGGCGGAGTCGAGGCCGGACGCCTCCTGCACGAGGGCGAGGCGCAGCACGTCAGCGGAAGCGTCAGGGGCCTCGGGGGCCTCGGGGGTGGAGTCGGGGGTGGGAGCGCTCACGCCCTCCAGCCTGCCACTGCGGCGCTCCTCCTGCGAGGATCTGGCCATGGGGGACCTCGCTGACGACCTGCCGGGCGACCTGCCGGGCGACCTGCCGGGCGACCTGGGGAGCTATGGCGCCGTCGTCCTCGCCGGTGGCCGTGCCGTGCGGCTGGGCGGCTTCGACAAGGCCTCGACCGAGGTGGGCGGGCGCACGCTCCTGGAGCACGCGCTGGATGCCGTCATCGACGCCGCCGAGGTCGTGGTGGTGGGCGAGCAGGTGCCGACCGAGCGCCCGGTGACGTTCGTGCTCGAGCAGCCGCGCTTCGGCGGCCCGGTCGCCGCCCTGCTGACCGGTCGCGACCTGCTGCTGCGGCGCACCCCGCTGCTGGTGGTGATCGCCGTCGACATGCCGCGGCTGACCCACCGCACGATCCGCCGCCTGGGCGCGGCCGCGCAGGGGCGCGACGGCGCCGTCCTGGTCGGACCGGACGGACGCCGCCAGCTCGCGCTCGCGCTGCGTACCGACCGTCTCGACGCCGTACGACCCGACCTGGAGGGCCAGCACGGGATGTCGATGCGGACGCTCCTGGCCGACCTCGACCTCGCCGACGTGCTCGCCGTCGCCGAGGAGCACCGCGACGTCGACACCTGGGCCGACCTGCGCGACCTGCGCGGCGACCACTCCGACAGGTGACGCACGTGGCAGGACCGGGGTTGCGCGAGCGGCCCCGGCTGGCGAGGCTGGCCCCGTGAACCTCCACGACTGGATCGACGAGCTCTGCGACGTGCTCGACCTCGACACCGAGGTCGACGAGGGACTCGTCAACGACCTCTCCGACCTCGCCTACGACAACGTCGACCACGCCGCGGGAGCCGTGACGGCCTACCTGCTCGGGTACGCCGCCGGGGCCGGGGGCGCCGGGCCCGAGGCCGTCGAGCAGCTGGCCGCCCGCGCCCAGGAGCTCGCGGAGCGCTGGGACAAGCCGGTGCTCGCCGAGCCGGGTGACCTCGGCGAGGCCGACGACACCGGGGACGACGACGGCATCGAGCTCGGCTTCGAGGCCGAGGACGAGGACGACGAGGAATGAGGGCGGTCCATGCCGAGGGCACCGGGGGCCCCGAGGTGCTGTCGGTGCGCGAGGTGCCCGACGTCCAGCCCGGGCCGGGCGAGGTGGCGATCGACGTGGTCGCGACCGCGGTCAACCGTGCCGACACCCTCCAGCGCCAGGGCCTCTACCCGCCGCCCCCCGGGGCGAGCGAGGTGATCGGCCTCGAGTGCAGCGGTCGGGTCGCGGAGCTCGGCGAGGGCGTCGAGGGCTGGGCGGTGGGTGACGAGGTCTGCGCCCTGCTGGCCGGCGGCGGCTACGCCTCGCGGGTCGTCGTACCGGCCGGGCAGGTCATGCCCGTGCCCGACGGCATCGACCTGGTGAGCGCGGCCGCGCTGCCCGAGGTGGCGTGCACCGTGTGGTCGAACGTCTACATGGTCGCGGGTCTGCGCCCCGACGAGACCTTCCTCGTGCACGGCGGGGCCGGCGGCATCGGCACGTTCGCGATCCAGCTCGCCAGCGCGCTCGGGTCGCGGGTCCTCACCACCGGCGGGACGCCGGAGAAGCGGGCGTTCTGCGCCGAGCTCGGCGCGGCGGTCACGATCGACTACCGCGAGGAGGACTTCGTCGAGGTCGCCCAGCGCGAGGAGGGTGGCGGCGTCGACGTCATCCTCGACAACATGGGCGCCTCCTACCTGGGTCGCAACGTCAAGGCGCTGGCCACCGAGGGACGCCTGGTCATCATCGGGATGCAGGGCGGCGTCAAGGGCGAGCTCAACATCGCGGCGCTGCTCAACAAGCGGGCCGCGGTGGTCGCGACGTCCCTGCGCGGGCGCCCCGAGGCGGGCAAGGCCGCGATCTGCGCGGCGGTCGTCGAGCACGTGTGGCCGCTGGTGGCCTCCGGCGCGGTCCGCCCGATCATCGACCGGGTGCTGCCGCTCGAGGAGGTCGCCGAGGCGCACCGGATCATGGGCGAGGGGTCGCACACCGGGAAGATCCTGCTGACGCTCTGAGGGCGCCGGATACGGTGGCGCTCATGAGCGAGGAGCAGTCGACCCCCAGCAGCGACACCGAGTCCCCCGAGTCCCCCGAGGCGCCCGGAGCACCCGAGGCGCCCGGAGCACCCGAGGCACCAGAGACCGACGGCAGCAACGGCGCGTCCGGTGACGGCGAGCAGCACATCATGATCATCGGCCCCGACGGCCAGCCCATCGGCACCGTGCCGGCGTCGGCGCTGACCGGGCAGAACGTCGGCGGGTCGGACGACGACGCGGACGACGACCGCGCCCGGTCGCTGAGCGACCTCGTGGAGCAGCCGGCGAAGGTGATGCGGATCGGCAGCATGATCCGTCAGCTCCTCGAGGAGGTGAAGGCGGCTCCGCTCGACGAGGCCAGCCGGCTGCGTCTCAAGGAGATCCACAGCTCCTCGATCAAGGAGCTCGAGCAGGGTCTCGCGCCCGAGCTCGTCGAGGAGCTCGAGCGGCTCTCGCTCCCCTTCGCCGACGACGCGACGCCGTCCGAGGGCGAGCTCCGCATTGCCCAGGCCCAGCTGGTGGGCTGGCTCGAAGGGCTCTTCCACGGCATCCAGACCGCGATCTACGCCCAGCAGATGGCGGCGCGCGCCCAGTTCGAGCAGATCCGCAAGGCCCTGCCTCCCGGTGTGCAGATGCCCGCCGGGATGGAGCCGCCCGCACCCGGTGACGGGTCCGCCAACGAGGAGCACCACGGCAGCGGCGGCATGTACCTCTGACCGACCTGCCCGCCGGCCCCGGTCCTTCGCCGAGTCGGGCGGGTCAGGCGGGTCAGACGGAGCGGCGGTGGCGGCCCAGGCGCAGGGCCAGGACCCAGGCCAGGAAGCCGACGATGACCAGGGCCAACCCCGGGGCGGCGGCACGGTCGAAGGCCTGCGGCGAGGCGGTCTCGGCGCAGGTCTTCTCGGCGATCTCCACGTCGTCGAGGAGCTCGTCGGTCTCCGGGCAGGTGTAGCTCACGTCGGGGAACTCCACCTTCGGCACGCTCGGCGTCGGCTCGATCGGGGAGCGCGGCTCGCCGTAGGTGTCGAGCACCTCGGCCAGCCGAGGCTCGGTCGCGCGCAGCACGTTGCGGCACCCGTTGGCGACCAGGCGCGTGCCCTGGCGGGAGAGCTGCCACAGGTAGAGGGCCGAGCCCTTGGTCTCGGGCCGGGTCGCGCACTCACCGAAGCTGGTGGTGGTCTGCACCCGCACGCGCACCGAGTCGATGTCGCTCTCGCCGTAGACCTCCTGCACCTGCACGGTGTAGGTGTAGCGGGCCGGTCGGCCGACCAGGCCGGGCTCGCGCTCGACGCGCTCGATCCTGGCGGTGAAGACGTCGTCGGGCTCCGTCGCGCCGCCCGGCGGCAGCGCGTGAGCGGTGCCCGGGGAGAGCAGCAGGCCGCTGCCCAGGAGGGTCATCGCCACGACGAGGGCGCGCACGAGTCGGGTGGTCACGGAGTCATTGCACCAGATCGTCAGGCAGGCCCACCAGTCGAGCCATCGCCCGCGCGACGCCCTCGTCGTCGTTGGAGTCGGCCGTGTGGTCGGCGGCGGCGAGCACGGCGGGGTGGGCGTTGGCGACGGCGTACGACCGGCCGACCCACCCCAGCATCGCGAGGTCGTTGGGCATGTCGCCGAACGCGACGGTGTCGCCGGCCGCCACCCCGAGGTCCTCGCAGAGCCGTGCGAGCGCGGCTGCCTTGGTGACGCCGGGGGCGCTGATCTCGATCAGGCCGGCCATCGACCAGGTCGCGACCCCTCCCCCGCCGACGATCTCGGCGACGGTCGCGTGCACCTCGTCGGGGTCGGTGCCCTCGTGACGCACGAGCAGCTTGAGGGCGGGCTCGTCCCACACCTCGTGGAGCGCCCCGACCGGGCTGCCGGCCGGCACCCGCTGCGTCTCGTGGAAGCCGGTCTCGAGCCGCAGCCCGTCGAGGCACTCGACCGCGAAGCGCGCACCCGGCACGGCCCCCCGCAGTCGCTCGACCAGGTCGAGGCCGGGGGTGTGGTGCAGCCCGTCGACCCGCCGTACGGCGCGCTCGGCGACGTCGTAGAGCACGGCGCCGTTGGAGACGATCGCGAGCCCGTGGGCGCCGACGACCTCCCACAACGACTCCATCCACCGCACCGGGCGGCCGGTGACGAAGACGACCGGCACGCCGGCCTCCTCGACGGCCGCGAGCACGCGGCGGGTGGCGTCGGAGAGCGTGCCGTCGGTGCGCAGCAGGGTGCCGTCGAGGTCGGTGGCGATCAGTCCGGGCAGGCCGGGGCGGCTGCTCATGACGACGCCCGCGCACCCGGGGTGCCGACGGGTCGGGCCATGACGAGCCTGCCGTCCTCGCTGCTGCCCCGCAGGTCGGTGAACCCGGCGATGGCGAGCACCCGGAGGCCGGCGCGGTTGGCGGGCTCGACCGAGGCGCGCACGCGGACGCCGAGCGCATCGGTGGCAGCCAGGAGCGCGGCCAGGCCCTCCGCGACCAGGCCACGACCGCGCACCGCCTCGACGAGGCCGTAGCCGACCTCGACCTCGCCGTCGACGGGCGGGCCGAAGAAACCGATGCCGCCGACGGCCAGCTGGTCGTGGACGACGTGGCGCGGTCCCCACGGGTCGGCGGCGCCGGGGCGCACCAGGCTGGCGGCGTCCACGTCGTCACGGCGGGGGTAGTCGGGGTGCCACCGGGCCTGGTGCCGCCCGGCGAGCATGTCGGCGGCGTCGTCAGGGGTGACCAGGATGAGCCGGGTCCGCGAGGTGGTGATGACGGTCGGCAGCACCCGGGAGGCGCGCTGAGCGAGGTCCTCGCTCACGCTCCGAACCAGCGCTCGAGCTCCACGGCGGCACCGTCGTCGTCGACCGTGGCCGTGGTGGCGTCGGCGGCGTCGTGGACCGGCTGGATGGCCTGACCCATCGCCACGCCGCGGGCGGCCCACTGGAGCATCTCGATGTCGTTGCGGCCGTCGCCGATGGCCAGGACGTCGCCGGCACCCAGGCCGAGCTGGTCGCAGACGTGGTCGAGCCCGGAGGCCTTCGAGACGCCGACGGGCGTGAGGTCGAGCCACGCCGTCCAGCCGACGACGTAGTCGGTGCCGTGCAGGCCCAGGCGGGCGCCGAGCTCGACGAAGTCGTCAGCGGTGGCGTCGGGGTCGCGCACGATGACACGGCTGACCGGCTCGGCGACCAGGTCGTCGATCTCGGTGACCGTCATCCGTCCGGAGAGCTCGCCGTCGGGGAAGGGCCGCGAGACGTGGTAGCCGTTGCCCCGGTCCTCGATGGCGATGCGGGCGTTCGGGTGCTCGGCGAGCAGCGCGCGCACCGCGGGGCCGGCGTCGAACTTCTCCTCGTGGACGACGTCCACCTCACCGCCCGGCAGGTAGCGGAAGACCACCGCGCCGTTGCTGGCCACGACCCACAGGGGCTCGTCCTCGTGGCCCTTCATCGCCAGCAGGTCGGCGATGCGGGTCATCCCGTGCGGGGAGCGGCCCGAGGCGAGCACGATGTGCGCCCCGGCGGAGTGCGCCCGCCAGATCGCGTCGTGCACGCGCGGCGCGATCTCCTCGTGGGTCGTGCCGGAGCCGTCGACCCACTTGAGCAGGGTGCCGTCGATGTCGAGCGCGACCACCTTCGGCACCCAGCCGTCGGCCGGCGGCTGCTTGGACATCTCAGGCACCCGCCGGCGCCACCGGCGTCACGGGCTCGAGCACCTCGCGGCCGAGGAAGGGCTGCAGCGCCTTCGGCACGCGCACCGACCCGTCGGCCTGCTGGTGGGTCTCGAGGATGGCGACGATCGCGCGCGGGATGGCGCACAGGGTGCCGTTGAGCGTCGAGATCGCCTGGACGCCGTCCTCGAAGCGCCCCCGGGTCTCGAGGCGGCGGGTCTGGAACTCGGTGCAGTTGGACGTCGAGGTGAGCTCGCGGTACTTGCCCTGCGTGGGGATCCACGCCTCGCAGTCGAACTTGCGCTGCGCCGAGAGCCCGAGGTCGCCGGCTGCGGTGTCGATGACCTGGTAGGCCAGCTCGAGCTTGTCGAGGAAGGCCTTCTCGATGTCGAGGAGGCGCTGGTGCTCGGCGTAGGAGTCCTCGGTGGTCGAGTAGACGAACATCTCGACCTTGTCGAACCAGTGCACCCGGATGATCCCGCGGGTGTCCTTGCCGTGCGAGCCGGCCTCCTTGCGGAAGCAGGGGCTGAAGGCCGCGTAGCGCAGCGGCAGCGAGGCGCCGTCGAGGATCTCGCCGCCGTGGAAGGCCGCCATCGGCACCTCCGAGGTGCCGACGAGGTACATGTCCTGACCCTCGATGCGGTAGACGTCGTCGGCGGCCTGGCCGAGGAAGCCGGTGGCGGCCATCGCCTCGGGCTTGACCATCGAGGGCGCGATCACCTGGGTGAAGCCGTGCTCGCGCGCGGTCTGGTTGGCGAGGTTGACCAGCGCGAACTCGAGCTCGGCGCCGACGCCGGTGAGGAAGTAGAACCGCGAGCCCGAGACCTTGGCGCCGCGGTCGAGGTCGATGGCGCCCAGGATCTTGCCGAGCTCGACGTGGTCGCGGGGCTCGAAGCCCTCGGCGGCGAAGTCGCGCGGCGTCCCGATCGTCTCGAGCACGACGAAGTCGTCCTCGCCGCCGGCGGGCACCTCGTCTGCGGCGAGGTTGGGGATCGACAGGAGCGCGTCGAGCCACTCCGCCTCGGCGGCGGCCTGCGCGGCCTCGGCCTCCTTGACCTCGGCCGAGAGCGTCTTGGTCTGGGCGAGGAGCGCCTGCTTCTCCTCACCCGACGCCTGCGGGATCAGCTTGCCGAGCTGCTTCTGCTCGGCGCGCTTGGCCTCGAACGCCCCGATCGCCGTACGGCGGGCGGTGTCGGCGGCCAGGGCCCGGTCGACGACGTCGTCGGAGAGGCCGCGCTTGGCCTGGGCGGCACGCACGCGGTCGGGGTCGTCTCGCAGTACTCGTGGATCGATCACACCGCGAGGCTATCTGGCGACCGTGCCGCACCACACGTGAGTTGTCGCGCACCGCCTCGGCGTCGTCCCGCACCGGAGCTGCGGGGCAGCGTTGTCCGACGATGACGGCGCCGTGGGGCCGGTTCGCCATACTGAACGGCGACCTCGCCTGCGCTGCGTCCCTCGGGGACCCGGACGCCGCGGCCGGGACCCTCGCCTTAACGACCCTCACGACCCTTCACGACCCCTCACGAACGGAGCCAGCCGGTGCTCGACCGCTCCCGCGTCACCCAGCTCGGCGCCGCCGCGCTCCTCTTCGCCCTGCTCGGTGCCCTGACCGTGGCGGTCACCCAGGACTGGTCGTGGCTCGTGCGGCTCGACGAGCGGGGGCGCACCGCCGCTGCCGGCGCGCGGACCGAGACCTTCCAGCAGGTGCTGCTCGTCGTCGAGGACGCCACCGGCACCGTGGCGATGACGATCTACACCGCGATCCTGGCCGTGGCGATGTTCGTCAAGGGCTACCGCCGCGCGGCGGGCTACGCGGTGGGCGTGATGCTGGCGACCGCGATGGCCACCACCGGCCTCAAGGCGTGGATCGCCCGCGACCGTCCCGAGTGGCAGCAGCTCGACGAGCTGCTCGAGAACGGCGCGTTCCCGTCGGGCCACGCCTCCTCGACCTCCGCGTTCGCAGGCGTCGTCATCGTGCTGGTCCTGATGCTCGTCCGGCGCCAGGGGATCCGCCGTCCGCTGATCAGCGTGATGGTGCTCTTCGCCCTGGCGGTCGCGCTCGACCGGATCCTGCTCGGGCGCCACTTCCCCACCGACGTGGTCGGTGGGGCCCTGCTGGCGGCCGGGTTCGTGCTGCTGGGTCTCGCGATCTTCAACCCCCTGCCGCGCAGCCACGCCCTCAAGATCGAGCCGCTGCCCGAGGCGCTGCCGTCGGCCAAGCGGCTCTCGGTGGTGCTCAACCCCATCAAGGTCGAGGACGTCGACGTCTTCCGCACCACGCTCACCTCGATGGCGCGCGCGGCCGGGTGGCAGGACCCGACCTGGCACCTGACGACGCCCGAGGACTCCGGCACCGGGCAGGCCGAGCTCGCCTCGGTCGAGGGCGCCGACCTGGTCATCGTCTGCGGCGGCGACGGCACCGTGCGCGAGGTCTGCGCCGAGCTGGCCGGCACCGGCATCCCGGTCGGCATCATCCCCGCCGGCACCGGCAACCTGCTGGCCCGCAACCTCGCGATCCCGCTCTACATCCGCGCCGCCATCGACGTCGCCCTGACCGGTCAGGACCGGGCGATCGACATGGTGAAGGTGACCGGCGACTCCGCCGAGGGCGAGCCCGAGGTCGACAGCCACTTCATGGTCATGGCCGGGATGGGCTTCGACGCCGCGATCATGGAGGGCGTCAACGAGGACATCAAGAAGCGGGTCGGCTGGCTCGCCTACGTGCTCTCGGCGCTGAAGTCGCTGATGTTCCCCGCCACGAGGGTCGAGCTGTCGGTGGACGGCGGCGAGTGGACCAAGCACCGCGCCCGGATGGTGATGGTCGGCAACGTCGGCTTCCTCCAGGCCGGCATGCCGCTGCTGCCCGACGCCATGATCGACGACGGCCAGCTCGACGTCGTCCTGCTCAACCCGCGCCGGTTCCTGTCGTGGATCCCGCTGGCGCTGCGGGTCCTGGCCAAGCGCCCCCACGTCGACGAGACGATCAACCGGATGACGGGGCGCACGGTGTCGATCCGCGCGGCCGGTGACACCCCGCGCCAGCTGGACGGCGACTCGATCGGCCCGGGGCGCGAGATGCACATGGAGTGCATCCACGGACGGCTGCTGGTGCGCGTCCCGCGCTGACGCCGGTGGGGCGGTGCTGTGGCCACCGTCCGGCCCGGTGGGCGGTGCTGTGGCCACCGTCCGGCCCCGTGGGCGGTGCCCTGGCCACCGTTTCGCGTCGACCGACGGTGGCTGATGCACCGCCGTGCGGCCGCACCGCTGCCTGGCGGTGCCCTGGCCACCGTCTACGCCCAGCAAACGGTGGCTCACGCACCGCCCACCGGCAGCACCCCCGCGCAGCCCCGCGCAGCCCCGCTCCGGCGCCCGGCGCCGACGGTGCGGCGGAGTGCTTGACTGGCGGGCATGACCCGACCCGCACCCCTCGAGGCCTGGCACCGCATCGCCGACGCGCGCGACGCCGCCGGCCTCGACGCCCTGCTCGCCGACGACGTCGTCTTCCGCTCCCCCGCGGTGCACACCCCGCAGGAGGGCCGGGCGATCACGACCGCCTACCTCACCGCGGCGATGCACGTGCTCGGCCCGCGGCTGCGCTACCTCGACGAGTGGCACACCACCGCCGAGGACGGTTCGGGCAGCGCGGTGCTCGAGTTCGAGTCGGTCGTGAACGACAAGACGGTGCACGGCGTCGACATGCTCCGCTGGGGCTCCGACGGTCGGCTGACGTCGTTCACGGTGATGGCGCGCCCGTTCAAGGGCCTCGAGGCACTCATCGCCGCGATGGCCGCCGAGCTGCTGAAGGACGCCTGAGCCCCACGGCCGCCGCTGCCAGGGACCGCCTCAGGGCCGGGCGAGCGCGATCGCCTCGTCCTCCTCCGGCGAGAGCTGCGCGTCGCAGGTCCAGCCGGCGATGTTCTTGGCGTAGGTGCGTGCCTCGCTGCGGCCGTGGATCGAGCTGAGCACGATCCCGTCGCCGGCGTCGTCGAGCAGCGCGAGGGTCCACGACAGGTGTCCGCCCATGTCGCCGAAGGCGTCGTAGCGCACGACCGCGAGGTGGCGCAGGCCCGCGCCGGACTCGGCGCGCAGTGCGGCGACCTCCTGCCGCAGTCCGAGGACGTCGGTGGGCAGGTCGGAGCCGTCGGCCCGGGGGCTCGTACGACGTACCGCCACCACCGCCAGCACGAGTGCGGCGAGAGCGAGGACGAACGAGACGAAGGCGAGCACCGCGAGCATGGCGTCAACCTAGTGTCGCGCCGTCGTCCCGCCGCGCAGCACCGCCGCGACGCCAGGGAGAATCGCCGCCATGGACCTCGCCGCCCTCGTGCTCACCTTCGGCGCGATCTTCGTCGTCGAGCTCCCCGACAAGACCTTCCTCGCGACCCTCGTCCTCGCCACGCGCTACCGCCCGCTCCTGGTGTGGATCGGCGTCGGGCTGGCCTTCACCGTGCAGACCGCGATCGCCGTCGGTCTCGGGCAGGCCGCCTCGCTGCTGCCGCAGGACCTCGTCCGCGGGGTCGCGGCCGCGCTCTTCGTCACCGGCGCCGTGATCCTCGTGCGCGAGGGGCGGCGTCACCTGCGCGCCGGCGACCAGGCCGACGAGCAGGCCGCCGAGCAGGCCGCCGAGGAGGAGTACGCCGACCAGGCGGCCCCCGCGGTCGGCTGGCGGGCGGTGCTGGCGTCGTTCCTCGTGCTCTTCGCCGCCGAGTGGGGCGACCTCTCCCAGCTGCTCACGCTCTCGCTCGTGGCCCGCTACGAGGCGCCGCTGAGCGTCTTCGTCGGCGCCCTCGCGGCCCTGCTGACCGTCAGCGCGCTGGCCGTGATCGTCGGGCGAAGCCTGCTGCGGATCGTCGCGGTGCACGTGCTGCACTTCGTCGGCGCGGGCGTGTGCGCGCTGCTCGCGACGCTGACGGTGGTCGAGCTCGTCCGCTGACGGCCGGACGGCGTCCGGTGGTCGAGGACTGGTGCCAGCAGGTGACACCGATCCTCGAGTGGCGCGCCGGACCGGGTCGCGCGAGCGCTCGGCGATAGCGTCGGGTGGTGGCCAGCTCTCGTCGATCCAGCGCGCGTCGACGCAGTGGTTCCCGTCAGCCACCGAAGCCGTTGCCGGTCGCCGGCCCGGGTGAGCGGCTGTGGGTGCTCGACGTCCCGTACGGCACCCAGGTCGACGGCGCCGCCTGGCACCCGGCCGTGCGGACCCACCTGTACGTCGGGCGCGCGCTCCCCGCGCACCTCACGCCGTACTCCCCCGGGCCCTACACGCTCGGGCGGTTCGTCGAGAACCAGCTCAACCCCGACGACCCGACCCCCAGCCCGGCCCCGACGGACGCGCTCGAGCCCCGGCAGCTCCAGTTCGAGGCGGCCGACGCGATCGCCGAGCGCGCCGCGGCGGGTGGGCGGCAGTTCCTGCTCGCCGATGAACCCGGGGTCGGCAAGACGATCTCCGCCGTCCTCGGCGCGACGGCGGTGGGCGACCTCCGCGGCGCGCGCCGCGTGCTCGTCGTCGCCGACCGGCCCGCGGCCATCACGATCGGCCACTGGTGCCGCACGATCACGGCGCTGGGCGACGGCGGCCTCGAGTGGGTCGTGATCACCTGGGACCGGCTGGAGAAGGTGAAGGACCACGCCTGGGACGTGATCATCGCCGACGAGGCCCACGCCCTGCGCCGTACGACGACGAAGCGGTGGAAGCTCTGGGCGAAGATCTCAGGGCACGCGAAGCCGCACGACCGGGCGCCGTTCGTCATCGCCACGACCGCGACGCCCGGCCACACCCCGCTCGAGCTGCCCTACCTCGCCCCGGCCTACGCGCAGGCGCTCGGCGAGCCGATGACGCAGTGGACGTCGACCGCGCAGCCCGGGGCCGCGTTCGCGGGCGCGCTCGAGCGACACGGCGTGGGGGTGGAGCACGGTCGCTACGGCGCGACCTGGACCACCGACCCGGCCCGGCGTGCCGCGGACCTCAAGCTGGTGCGGGGCTGGCTCGACGAGGAGCGGCCCGCCGCCATGCTGCACCGGGCCGCGCCGTGGGGACCGGTGCCGATCTCCGGGATGCCGGTGACGCTCACACCCGCCGAGCGGACGGCGTACGAGGCCGACTGGGGTGAGTTCTGCCGCGAGATGGACCTCGCTCGTCGCGGGCGCAACGTCGCCAAGGGCCGGGCCGCGCTGCTGCGATTCCGGCAGAAGGCGGGCCTGATCCGCGTCGAGTCGACGGTCGACTGGATCGCCCAGCAGGTGCAGGCGGAGCGTCAGGTGGCGTGCTCGGTCGAGTTCGTCGCCACCGCCGCCGACCCCATCACCGACCGGTTGCGCGACGCCGGCATCGAGGTCGCCACCATCTACGGCCGCGACCGGTTCGACGCCGAGGCGGAGCGGCTCCGCTTCCAGACCGGGGAGGCGAAGGTCTGCGTCTTCACCACCGTCGCCTCGATCAGCCTGCACGCGGGCGAGACCCTGGACGGCGGTCGCAGCGCGAGCACCGAGCCCCGCGTCGGCGTGTTCCACCAGGCCCGCTTCTCCGGCATCGCCGGACGCCAGGTGACCGGCCGCACCCACCGCGACCACCAGGTCTCCCCGTGGCACATCGCCTACGCCGAGGGCACCGTGGAGGAGCAGGTGGGCCGAGTGATGGTGGAGCGCATCGCCGCCGCCTCCGACACGGTGGGCAGCGACACCGCGGGCCTCACCGACCTCGCGCTGATGCTCGGGGCGGACTGGCTGCCGCCGGCGAGCCTCACCGAGGACGCCGGGTGACCGGGTGCCTGGCCCCGGGCGGTGCGCTGGCCACCGTCTCGCCGTCCAGCTCGGTGGCTCACGCACCGCTCACCCGCGGTATCGCCGGCCGCGCAGGGGTTTGCACTGGTGGCGAGACACCACGCCACTAAGGTGCTGCCATGACCGACGCGAGCACCACTCCCACCACCGGCCCGACCCACGGCGCCGACAGCGAGGTCGGCCGGCTGCGCACGGTCATGCTGCACCGCCCGGGCCACGAGCTGTCGCGCCTGACG
>JBFJKO010000037.1:0-13921 GCA_041634935.1 Nocardioides sp. | reverse complement strand
GGCGCCGCTGCGGACGCCGTCCCCGAGCAGCCCGATCGCGCTCGCACCCAGGCCCGGCGAGGGGGCGTCGGTGGTGGCCACCTCGGTACTCAGCCTGGGGAGCCGGAGCAGACCGGACTGGTCGGGGCCCCGTGTGCCCACGGCCCAGGGTGGCAGCATGTCGCGCGCGTCGGGGTCGGCCGACAGGATGCGCTTGAGCAGCCGGACGCCGCCGACGCCGTCCACCTGCGAGTGGTGCGCCTTCATGTAGAGCGCCCACTTGCCGCCCTCGAGGCCTTCGATGACGTGGCACTCCCACAACGGGTAGCGACGGTCCATCTTCGCCGAGTGGAGTCGCGAGATCAGGACGCCGAGCTCGCGCTGCGAGCCTGGAGCCGGGAGTGCGGAGTGGCGCACGTGGTAGTCGAGGTCGATCTCGTCGGCAGGGAGCTCGAGCCAGCTCGGCACGGGCGTCTTCTTGAAGAGGTAGTTGAACGGCGCCTCGAACTGCCGCACCTCGCGCCAGCGCTCGACGAGGTCGGCGACGAACGTCGGCCGGTCCTCGGGCACCGCGAACGTCGCGAGCATCCCGACCTGCATCGGCGTGCGATAGGTCTCGGCGAACAGCCAGGACGAGTCGTTGATCTTGAGCAGCTTGCGAGCCATGCTTCTTACCCCTTGTGTCGAAGCGCCCCGGAGCAGGGGTACCGAAGACCTTAGTGGCCGTCGTCACGCGGTGGCCCGGGTGCCCACGGGCCCGGGTGGCACGCACCGTGGTGGGTTGTCGCCGCGAGTAGTTTGAACGCGTGACCCACGCCTCGACCTCCGCCTCGACCCCCGCGCCGACCCCCGCTCCGACCGCCGCCACCGTCGGCGAGCTCCGCGCTTCCGGCCACGTCCACAAGCCGCTGCGCATCGAGCTGCGCGACAACCTGCTGGCCGCGCTGGCCGAGGGCCGCGACCCGTGGCCCGGGCTGCACGGCTTCGAGACGACCGTGATCCCGCAGCTCGAGCGGGCCCTGATCGCCGGCCACGACGTGGTCCTGCTCGGCGAGCGGGGTCAGGGCAAGACCCGGCTGCTGCGCACCATGGTGGGGCTGCTGGACGAGTGGACGCCGGTCATCGCCGGCTCCGACCTCGGCGAGCACCCCTTCGACCCGATCACCGTGGAGTCGCGTCGCCGCGCAGCCGACGAGGGCGACGACCTCGCCGTCGAGTGGCGCCACCGCTCCGACCGCTACGCCGAGAAGCTCGCGACGCCCGACACCAGCGTCGCCGACCTCATCGGTGACGTCGACCCGATGAAGGTGGCCGAGGGACGCTCGCTCGGCGATCCCGAGACCATCCACTTCGGTCTGATCCCGCGCAGCCACCGCGGCATCGTGGCGATCAACGAGCTGCCCGACCTGGCCGAGCGCATCCAGGTCGCGATGCTCAACGTGATGGAGGAGCGCGACATCCAGATCCGTGGCTACGTGCTGCGGCTGCCGCTCGACGTCCTCGTGGTGGCCAGCGCCAACCCGGAGGACTACACCAACCGTGGGCGCATCATCACCCCGCTCAAGGACCGCTTCGGTGCCGAGATCCGCACGCACTACCCGACCGAGCTCGAGGCCGAGGTCGCGGTGATCCGGCAGGAGGCCGAGATCCCCGCCGACCTGGTCGAGGTGCCCGACTTCCTCGTCGAGATCCTCGCCCGCTTCACCCGCCAGCTGCGCGAGTCGTCGTCGGTCGACCAGCGCTCGGGCGTGTCGGCGCGCTTCGCGATCGCGGGTGCCGAGACGATCGCCGCGGCCGCCATCCACCGCGCGACCGTGCGGGGCGAGGAGCGGGCCGTGGCCCGCGTCGTCGACCTCGAGACGGCCGTCGACGTGCTCGGCGGCAAGATCGAGTTCGAGTCGGGCGAGGAGGGCCGCGAGCAGGAGGTCCTCACGCACCTGCTGCGCACCGCCACCGCCGAGACGGTCCGGACGCACCTGCGCGGGCTCGACTTCGCGCTCCTCGTCGACGCGATCGAGGCCGGCGCCATGATCACGACCGGTGAGCGCGTCACCGCCCGGGACTTCCTCTCCGGACTCCCGGTGCTGGGGGAGTCGGAGCTCTACGACGAGGTCTGCGACCGCCTGGGGGCCACCGACGAGGGGCAGCGCGCCGGTGCGATCGAGCTTGCGCTCGAGGGGCTCTACCTTGCGCGCAAGGTCGGCAAGGACACCGACGGGTCCGAGACGACGTACGGCTAGACCCCTAGCCGAGATACCGAAGGTATGCTTGACTCCGTGTCACATGTATTCATGTGTCCCCCCGGAGGTCTGTTCGCATGCCACTGTCATCCCTCGTCCACGACCGTGCAGGAGCGGGCGAGCCCGTCGTCCTGATCCACGGGATCGGCCACCGTCGCCAAGCCTGGCGCCCGGTCTTCGAGCGGTTGTCGGAGCGCCACGAGGTGATCGCCCTCGACCTGTCGGGCTTCGGTGAGTCGTCGCCGTACCCCCGGGGCGAGCGCTACGACATGGACAACGCGTGCCGCGACCTGGCCGCGAACTTCGCGGAGTGGGGCGTCGAGGCACCCCACGTGGTCGGCAACTCCCTGGGCGGCGCGATCGGCCTCGAGCTCGCCGCCCGCGACCTGGTCTCCAGCGCCACGGTGCTCAGTCCGGCCGGCTTCTTCGGTGGTCTCGACCGCGCCTGGGCCCTCTCCGCGCTGCTGGGCCTGTGGGGCGCGTCGCACACGCCCGACCCGGTGCTGCGCTCGGTGACCCGGTCGGCCGCGGCTCGTCGCGCGATCGGCTACCTGCTCTACCAGCACGGCGACCGGCTCGACGCCGAGACGACCTACGGCGACGCGGTCGCGATGCGGCGTGCGGCGGCGTTCCTGCCGACCCTGCGGGCCGGCGTCACCTACGAGCTCGACGCGTCGTCGATCTCGGTGCCCGTCACGGTCGCCTGGGGCGAGCACGACCGGCTGCTGCCCTACCGTCAGGCCGCGGCGGCCAGGCGTCGCCTGCCCGACGCCCACCACGTGCCGCTGCCCAACTGCGGACACGTGCCGATGACCGACGACCCCGACCTGGTGGTCTCCCTCATCGAGCAGACCGTCGTCCGCGCCCGGGCCTCCCGCGCAGCCTGATGGGCGGTGCCGGAATCCCCGGTGAACCGGGGATTCCTGACGTTCTCAGGGACAACTTCCCCTGAGAACGTCAGGAACTCCCTGATATCCGGGGATTCTGCGCTCGGCCGGACGAGCCACCTCCGGGCTTCGGCGGACCGGCATACTCGGAGCATGGCGAAGACTCGAGCCTCACGCTTCAAGAAGTACGACGGCGGCGACCCGCTCGCCGCTCCGGTCGACCTGGCCGAGGCGCTGGAGGCCATCGGGGACGACGTGATGGCCGGCTACAGCCCGGAGCGGGCGATGCGCGAGTTCCTGCGCCGCGGGGGCCGCGACCAGCAGGGTCTCGACGACCTGGCGCGCCGGATCGCCGAGCGGCGTCGCGAGCTGCTGCAGAAGCACAACCTCGACGGCACGCTCCAGGAGATCCGCGAGCTGCTCGACCGCGCCGTCCTCGAGGAGCGCAAGCAGGTCGCCCGCGACGCGATGATGGACGAGGGCGACCGGGCGCTGCGCGAGATGCAGCTCGAGAACCTCTCGCCCAACACCGCGGCCGCCGTCAGCGAGCTCGGCCAGTACGACTGGCAGTCGAGCCAGGCGCGCGCGGACTTCGAGAAGATCAAGGACCTGCTGGGTCGTGAGCTGCTCGACCAGCGCTTCGCCGGGATGAAGCAGGCGTTGGAGAACGCCACCGACGAGGACCGCGAGGCCATCAACGAGATGCTCTCCGACCTCAACGAGCTGCTCGAGAAGCACTCCCGCGGCGAGGACACGCCCGAGGACTTCGAGCAGTTCATGGACCGGCACGGCGACTACTTCCCCGAGAACCCGCAGAGCATCGACGAGCTGCTCGACACCATGGCGCAGCGCGCCGCGGCGGCGCAGCGGATGCTCAACTCGATGAGCCCCGAGCAGCGCCAGCAGCTGATGGAGCTCTCCCAGCAGGCGTTCGGGTCGCCGCAGCTGATGGAGTCGCTCGCCCGGCTCGACGCCAACCTGCAGGGCCTGCGGCCCGGGGAGGACTGGGGCGGCTCGGAGCAGTTCGGCGACGGTCAGGGCGAGGGCTCGGGCCAGGGCCTCGGACTCGGTGACGGCACCGGCGTCTTCCAGGACCTCGCCGACCTCGACTCGCTCGCCGACCAGCTCTCGCAGTCGTACGGCGGGGCCCGGATGGACGACCTGGACCTCGACAAGCTGGCCCGTCAGCTCGGCGACGACGCGGCGGTCGACGCCCGGACGCTCCAGCAGCTGGAGAGGGCACTGCGTGACGGTGGCACCCTCAAGCGCGGCTCCGACGGCCGGCTCAAGCTCTCGCCGAAGGCGATGCGCCAGCTCGGCAAGTCGCTGCTGCGCGACGTCGCGGAGAGGATGTCGGGCCGGCAGGGACAGCGCGACATGGACAAGGCCGGCGCCGCGGGTGACCGCTCCGGGGCGACGCGCGAGTGGGCCTTCGGTGACACCGAGCCGTGGGACCTGCCCCGCACCGTGCTCAACGGCGTCGGCCGGCGCGCGGCCGATCCGTCCGACTCGCGCCTGCTCGCGATCGACGACGTCGAAGTGCAGGAGACCGAGGCCCGCACCCAGGCCTGCGTCGCGCTGCTGGTCGACACGTCGTTCTCGATGGCCATGGACGGACGCTGGGTGCCGATGAAGCGCACCGCGCTGGCGCTCCACACCCTCATCAAGAGCCGCTTCCGCGGCGACGCCCTCCAGCTGATCGGCTTCGGCCGTCACGCCGAGGTGATGGACATCGAGCAGCTCACCGCCCTCGACGCGATGTGGGACAAGGGCACCAACCTGCACCACGCGCTGCTGCTCGCCAACCGCCACTTCCGCAAGCACCCCAACGCCCAGCCGGTGCTCCTGATCGTGACCGACGGCGAGCCGACGTCGCACCTCGAGTCGAGCGGCGAGGTCTACTTCTCCTACCCGCCTCACCCGCTCACGGTGGCCTACGCCGTGCGCGAGCTCGACAACTCGCGCCGGATGGGTGCGCAGACGACGTTCTTCCGCCTCGGCGAGGACCCGGGTCTCGCCCGCTTCATCGAGCAGATGGCGCGCCGCGTCGACGGGCGGATGGTCAGCCCCGAGCTCGACGACCTCGGCGCGGCGGTGGTCGGGTCCTACCTCGGCTCCCGCGACGCCGGTCGCCCCGGCGGTGCGAGCGGCGGTGCGAGCGGCGGGGGCGGCAGCTTCGGCGACTCCGGTGGCCTGAACCCGATGCGCTCCGGCTTCGGATCGAGCTGGTACGGCGGCGGCGGCCGCGGCTTCTGGGTCGACGACTGACCCGAACGTCCCTCCCGCCCCACCAGCCTCCGCCGACTCAGCGAGAAACGATGGGGGACGGCGGGTGGAGGAGCCGGGCGAGCTCCTCGACGCCGTCGACCAGGCGCGGGCCGGGACGGGCCCACATCGCGTCGGCGTCGACGGCGTGCACGACCACGCCCTCGGGTAGGAGCCCGGACGAGAGGAGCGTGTCGGCTTGCTCCCGGGCGCCGGCACGGTCGTAGCCGCACGGCGCGACGAGGACGACGTCAGGTCGCGCCTCGTGGACGGCCTCCCACGGCACCCGCACCGACTTCGCGCCGGCGGCACCGAGCACGCACGCGCCACCGGCGGCCTCGATCATCTCGGGGATCCAGTGGCCCGGGGCGTACGGCGGGTCGGTCCACTCCAGCAGCACCACCCGCGGCCGATCGCGCCCCGCCACCCGAGCACGCACGGCGTCGAGTCGGGAGTGCAGCGAGGCGACCAGCCGGTCGGCCTCGGCCTCGCGACCGACCGCAGCCCCGAGGGTCAGCACCGAGGCGAGCACCTCGTCGAGGGTGTGCGGGTCGAAGGTGAGCACGTCGGCCGAGCAGCCGAGGTGGGTGAGCGCGTCGTCGACGAGACTGACGTCGATCGCGCAGACGGCGCACAGGTCCTGGGTGACGACCAGGTCGGCGTCGAGGTCGGCGAGGGCGCCGGCGTCGAGGCGGTAGAGGTCCTCCCCGGAAGCGACCGCCGCCGCCACGTGGGCGTCGATCTCGGACGGCGTCAGGCCGGAGGGCAGCGACGTGCTGGAGACGATGCGGCGCTCGCGGGCCTCGGCCGGGAAGTCGCACTCGAAGGTCACCCCGACGACCTCGTCGCCGGCGCCGATCGCGAAGAGGATCTCGGTGGTCGACGGGAGCAGGGAGACCAGGCGCATGGGCCCAGTCTGACGGAGCCCGGGCGTCCCGGCTCAGCGGGTCGTGGCGCCCGGGGTCGCCCCGGCGAGCACCCCGGCGAGCACCTCGGTGGCCACCGCGAGCGCGATCACCGCGGGCTGCTTGCCGTCGAGACGCCGGACGACGTCGGCGTCGCCGATCGGGCAGCGGATCCGGGCGATCGCCTCGGCGGCATGACCCTCGAGGGCGAGCGAGCGCTCGAAGCGCCGTCGCTTCGCCGCCGACCCGATCAACCCGATCGAGGACAGGTGCCCGCAGCGCAGCGCGGCGTCGCTCAGGGCGAAGTCCTCCGCATGGTCGTGGCTCATCAGCAGCACGTGCGTGCCGCGTGGCAGCTCGCCGAGCGCGACCTCGGGCAGCGGCGCATGGTGCGCGACGACCGTGGCCGGACCGTCGCGCAGCGGGGTGAGCGCCGCCTCGTCGACGTACGACGCCCGCGAGTCGACGAGGTGGAGCTCGACGTCGTGGCGCACCAGGATCCGGGCCAGCTCGCGACCGACGTGGCCGAGGCCGAAGACCGCGATCGCCGGGCGCACCGGGACCGGCTCGAGCAGCAGCGACACCTCGCCACCGCAGCACTGCCGACCGTGGTCGGTGCGGGCCTTGTCGTTGAGGGAGAGCGCGACCTGCTCGGGCGTGGTCGCCTCGGTGGCCAGCAGGTTGCGGGCGCGCGCGATCGCGGTCTCCTCCAGGTTGCCGCCGCCCACCGAGCCCCAGGTCGCGGCTGCTGACACGACCATCTTCGCGCCGGCCTCGCGCGGGGCGTGACCGCGGGCCGAGGCCACCGTCACGAGGACGGCGGGCTCGCGGTCGCGCCGCAGCATGACGAGTGCGTCGAGCCAGTCGTCATCGTTCACGGCTCACCCACCTCCTCCGAGGTCGGGTGGAGCGCGGGGGCGTCGGGCGGCGGCTGGTCGGGGACGAGGCCGGGGGAGCCCTGGACGACGGGGGCAGGGGGCTTCGTCGACGGCTCGTTCCTCGCCTGCTCAGCCTCCGACGGCTCGTTCCTCGCCTGCTCAGCCTCCGACGGCTCGTTCCTCGCCTGCTCAGCCTCCGACGTGCACGCGCCGCGCGCCTGCTGGAGCGCCCAGAAGACCGCCTCCGGTGTCGCGGGCGATGCGAGGTCGACGCTCACCGGACGGCCGGCGGGGGCGAAGGCGGCGCAGGCGGCTCGCAGCGCCTCGCGCACCGAGAAGGCCAGCATCAGCGGCGGCTCCCCGACGGCCTTCGAGCCGTAGACGACGCCGTCCTCGTGCGCTCGCTCGAGCAGCGACACGTGGAGCACCTCGGGCATCTCCGAGAACGACGGCAGCTTGTAGGTGCTCGCCGAGGACGTCGTGAGCCGTCCACGCCCCGGGCCGGACGAGGCGTCCCACCGGAGGTCCTCCAGGGTCAGCCACCCGGCGCCCTGCACGAAGCCGCCCTCGATCTGACCGAGGTCGATCAGCGGCGACAACGAGTCGCCGACGTCGTGCACGATGTCGACGCGTCGGGTGCGGTAGGCGCCGGTGAAGCCGTCGACCTCCATCTCGGCGGCCGCGACGCCGTAGGCGAAGTACTTGAAGGGATGCCCGCGCATGATCGTGGAGTCCCAGTGCAGGCCCTCGGTGGCGTAGAAGCCGGCCGCCCACAGCGGCACGCGCGAGAAGTACGCCGTGCGCACCAGCTCGTCCCAGGGCAGTCCGCGCCCGGCGTCGACGTCGCGCAGTCGCGCGAGGACCTGCTCGCACGCGTGCTTGATCGCCGCCCCGTTGAGGTCGGCTCCCGAGCTCGCCGCGGTGGCCGAGGTGTTGGGCACCTTGTCGGTGCGGGTCGGGGCGAGCCGGACCCGGTCGAGCGGCACCCCGAGCGCCGTCGCGGCGACCTGGAGCATCTTGGTGTGCAGCCCCTGGCCCATCTCGGTGCCGCCGTGGTTGATCAGCACCGACCCGTCCTTGTAGACGTGCACGAGTGCCCCGGCCTGGTTGAAGGCGGTGAAGTTGAAGGAGATCCCGAACTTCACCGGCGTCAGCGCGAGCCCACGCTTGGTGTGCTCGTGCGCGGCGTTGAAGGCCGCCACCTCGGCCTCGCGCGCCGCGACGTCGGCCCGCTCGACGAGCTGGTCCCAGGCCGCGGTGATGCGCGAGGCGTGCCGCACCGGTTGGCCGTACGGCGTCTCCTGGCCGTCGGCGTAGAAGTTGCGGCGTCGCAGCTCGCGCGGCTCGAGGCCGAGCAGCGGGGCGCACCGGCCCAGGACGTCCTCGATCACGAGCATCCCCTGCGGACCGCCGAAGCCACGGAAGGCCGTCTGCGAGGTCTTGTGCGTGCGGGCGACCCGACCGTGCAGCCGCAGGTGGGGGATCCAGTAGGCGTTGTCGACGTGGCACAGCGCCCGCGCCAGCACCGGCTCGGACAGGTCGAGGCTCCAGCCGCCGTCGGAGGTCAGGGTGGCGTCGAGGGCCACCAGCCGCCCGGAGTCGTCGAACCCGGCCCGCCACTGGGCGTCGAAGCCGTGCCGCTTGCCCGACATCGCCATGTCCTGCTGCCGCGTGAGCCGCACCCGCACGGGTCGACCGGTGAGCCGTGCCCCGAGCGCGGCGACCGCCGCGAAGCCGTGGGGTTGCATCTCCTTGCCGCCGAAGCCGCCGCCCATGCGCAGGCACTGCACGGTGACCTCGTGGCTGGCCAGTCCGAGCACGTGGGCCACGATCTCCTGGGTCTCGGTCGGGTGCTGGGTGCTCGACTGCACGAACACCTGGCCCGCCTCGTCGAGGTGTGCCAGCGAGCAGTGCGTCTCGAGGTAGAAGTGCTCCTGGCCGGCGAAGTCGATCCGGCCGCTGAAGACGTGGGCAGCGTCGGCGAGCGCCGACTCGACGTCGCCGCGGGCGAGCGTCGGGCGACCGCCCTGATAGCTGTCGGCCGCGATCGCCTCGGTGACCGTGACGAGCGACGGCAGCGGCTCGTAGTCGACCTCGACGGCGAGCGCGCCCCGTCGGGCGGCCTCGAGGGTCTCGCCGAGCACCCAGCACACGGCGTGACCGTGGAACATCACTTCGTGGGGGAAGAGCGGCTCGTCGTGCTTCACCCCGGCGTCGTTGACACCGGGCACGTCGGCGCCGGTGAGCACCCGGACCACGCCGGGCACGCCGTACGCCGGCTCCGGGCGGAGGTCGGTCACCCGCGCGTGGGCGTGGGGCGAGGTGACCGGGTGGGCGTGGAGCACGCCGTGGGTGCGCGGCACCAGGTCGTCGGTGTAGAGCGCGGTGCCGGTCACGTGGAGCGCGGCGCTCTCGTGCGGGACGTCGAGCCCGACCGAGACCGGGTCGTGCGAGCCGTCGGGCAAGCGAGACAGGTCGGTGCTCATCGCGACTCCCGGCTCTCGTGCCACAGCCGGGGCAGGGCCTGGCCGAGCATCGCCGAGCGGTAGGCCGCGCTCGCGCGCTGGTCGTCGATCGGGGTGCCCTCGTCCGCGAGCACGCGGGCGGCGAACGCCACGGTGTCGGCGTCCCAGTGTCGCCCGGTCAGCGCCTCCTCCGTGGCGAGCGCGCGGAGCGGCGTCGCGGCGACCCCGCCGAGCCCGATCCTCGCGCGCGTCACGACCCCGCCGGTCACGTCGAGTGCGAGCGCCACCGCCACCCCGGAGATGTCGTCGAAGCGGCGCTTCGCGATCTTGTGGAAACCGGTCAGACCGGCCGGTGGGCGCGGTACCCGTACCGCGCGGATCAGCTCGCCGGGCTTCCGCAGGGTCTCGCGGTAGCCGGTGAAGTACGACGCCAGCGGCACCTCCCGCTCGCCGTCGACCGACACCAGGACGAGCGTGGCGTCGAGCGCGAGGAGAGCCGGCGCGGTGTCGCCGATCGGGGAGGCGGTGCCGAGGTTGCCGCCGAGGGTGGCGGCGTTGCGGATCAGCCGCGAGGCGAACTGCGGCAGCACCGCCGACAGCAGCGGCACCTCGGCGTCCGTGTCCGACAGGCGCGCCTCGATCTCGGTGAGCGTCAGGGCCGCGCCGAGCTCGACGACGTCGTCGGTCACGACGAGCCCGCGCAGCTCGGGCAGGCGGTCCAGCGCCACGACGTACGACGGTCGCAGACCGCGCAGGTTGACCTCGACGCCGTGGTCGGTGCAGCCCGCGACCGGCACGGCGTCCGGGTGCTCGACGAGCAGCTCCAACGCCTCGGCCAGGCTGCGAGGTCGCACGAAGACGCCGTCCGGGTGCGTCAACCGGGTGCCGACCGGGGCGGGCGGCGGTGTGTCGGACCGGGCCGCCAGGACGTCGTCCGCGTCGGGCGAGCCCAGCGCGAACGCAGCGTCGCGGATCGGTCGGTAACCGGTGCAGCGGCACAGGTTGCCGCTGAGGGCGTGGAGGTCGAAGCCGTTCGGACCGACCTCGTCGCTCGCCTCGCCCGGGACCCGGTCGGGGCGGTAGAACTCGGCCGCCATGCTGCACACGAAGCCGGGTGTGCAGTAGCCGCACTGGGAGCCGCCCCGCACCGCCATCTCGTGCTGCACGGGATGGAGGCGCTCGACCGGGGTGGGGGAGCCGAGGCCCTCGGCCGTGACGACCTCCTGGCCGTCGAGCGCGACGGCCAGCACCAGGCAGGCGTTCACCGCGGTCCACCGGGTCGTGCCGGCGTCGTGCGGGTCGGGCCGGGCGACCAGCACGGCGCAGGCGCCGCACTCGCCCTCCGCGCAGCCCTCCTTGGCCCCGGTCAGTCCCTGTGCGCGCAGCCAGTCGAGCGCCGAGGTGTGTGGCCGAGCATCACCCAGCGGCAGCGACCGTCCGTTGACGCTGATCGTGACGCCGCCCTCTGCCGTTGCCGGTCCGCCGTCCATCTGCACCTGCCCGTCCCTCGTCGAGACCCAAGTCTAGGAGTGTCGCGTGACGCCCGCCCGTCACCGGAAGGTCGCCCGGTCGGTCGCCGGGGGTACGTTCACCCGCGTGAGTGCCCGTGAGTGACCCGACCCTCCAGGTGCTGGCGCTGCTCGCGCTCGCGGCGCTGGCCGCCGGGTTCGTGGACGCCGTCGTGGGCGGCGGCGGGCTGATCCAGCTGCCGGCGCTGCTGCTCGGGCTGCCCGGCGCCTCGCCGGTGCAGGTGCTGGCCACCAACAAGCTGGCCTCGATCTGCGGCACGAGCGTCAGCTCGGCCACCTACTACCGCCGGGTGCGTCCCGACCCGAAGACCTTCGGACCGCTGATGCTCTTCGCCTTCGCCGGCTCGGTCGGCGGGGCGGCGCTCGCGAGCCGTCTCCCGAGCGAGGCCTTCGACCCGATCGTGCTCGTCGTGCTGGTACTCGTGGGGGCCTACGTGCTCTTCAAGCCCGACCTCGGGGGCGACACGCTGCTGCGCCACACCGGTCACCGGCACACGGGGATCGCGATGCTCACCGGGCTCGCGGTCGGCTTCTACGACGGCGCCCTGGGCCCCGGCACCGGCAGCTTCTTCGTCTTCACCCTCGTCGGGCTGCTCGGCTACAGCTTCCTGGAGGCCAGCGCCAAGGCACGGATGGCCAACTGGGCCACCAACCTCGCGGCGCTGTGCGTGTTCGTGCCGCAGGGGGCGGTGCTGTGGAAGGTCGGCCTGGTGATGGGCGCCGCCAACCTGATCGGCGGCTACCTCGGTGCCCGTACGGCGGTCTCGCGCGGCGCCGGGTTCGTGCGCGTCTTCTTCATGCTGGTCGTCTCGGCGTTCATCGTGCGGATCGGCGGCGAGGTCGTCGGGCTGTGGTGAGCCGCTACCGGACCATCCGCCGCGACACGGTCGCCGAGATCGAGGTGAAGAGATCCCGCTTCCGGTGCGAGCTGGTGCGGATCGCGGGCGAGGACGACGCCCGCGCGGTCGTCGAGCGGCTCCGCGCCGAGCACCGCGACGCCCGCCACCACTGCTCGGCGGTCGTGCTGGGCCCGGGCAGCCCCGACGGCGAGGTCGAGCGCGCGCACGACGACGGTGAGCCCTCCGGCACGGCCGGCGCGCCGATGCTCGAGGTGCTGCGGGGTGCGGGGGTGGCCGACGTCGTCGCGGTCGTCACGAGGTGGTTCGGGGGCACGCTGCTGGGAGCCGGTGGACTCGTGCGCGCCTACTCCGACGCCGTCCGGGCCGCCCTCGACGATGCCGGCACCCGTGAGCGTGCGCTGCTGGGTGAGCTCGCGCTGTCGGTGGGCCACAGCGACGCCGGACGGGTCGAGAGCGACCTGCGCGCACGCGGCGTCGTCGTCCTCGACACGCGCTACGGCGCCGAGGTCGAGCTGCTGCTCGGGGTCGCTCCCGGCGAGGAGGCGGGGGTGCACGCCGCTCTCGCCGAGGCCACCGGTGGACGGGTCGAGGCGACCCGCGTCGGGGAGCGCTGGATCGACGTAGGTTGAGGGTCATGAGCATCCCGGTGGACGTCGCAGACCTCAACACCGCGCTGGCCGACTTCGGCGCGGGCTACCTGCTCACCGTCGGTGACGGTGGCCGGGTCAAGGCGGTCACCGTGGAGCCGCGGATGGTCGACGGTCGGATGGTCGTCAGCGGACCGGGTCGCGGCTCGGTCGCCAACGTCGGGTCGGGGGCGCCGGTCACGGTGCTGTTCCCGCCGCTGCGGCAGCGTGGCTACACGCTGCTGGTCGACGGCGAGGCGAGCGTCGCGGGGAAGGACGTCGTGGTCGTGCCGACCGGTGCGGTGCTCCATCGTCCCGCCGCCCACAGCGACGGTCCCGGCCCGCCCGCGTCGGCGTCCGGGTGCGGTCACGACTGCGCGCCGGTGACGACGCCGTGAGCGCGCACGCGACGCCGTACGCCGCCGACGAGAGGACGACCTTGCTGGCCTTCCTCGACTCCCACCGCGACCTGCTGCGCCGCAAGACCGAGGGCCTCGACGCCGTCCAGCTCACCGCGACCCTGCCGCCGTCCGACCTGACGCTCGGCGGGATGCTGTCGCACCTCGCCTACGTCGAGGACTGGTGGTTCGGCGTCACCCTGCTCGGGCACGACCCGCAGCCGCCGTTCGCCGACGTCGACTGGGATGCCGACGGTGACTGGGACTGGCACAGCGCCGCCGGCCAGGAACCGGCCGCGCTGCGTGCGCGGTTCGACTCCTTCGTCGCCCGCTCCGACGCCCTGGTCGCGGGGATCGACAGCCTCGACGTGATCGCCCGACGTCGTCATCCCCACTCCGGCGACGGACCCAGCCTGCGCTGGATCCTGGTGCACATGATCGAGGAGTACGCCCAGCACAACGGTCACGCCGACCTGATCCGCCAGTCGATCGACGGTCGCGTCGGATGAGGGGCGGCGGCACGATCCGCCCGATGACGATCGACGACTGGGTGCAGGTGTGGCCGTTCTTCGCCGACGTCGTCGCGGAGGGCGAGTCCTACACCTACCCCCTCGACCTCACCAGCGAGCAGGCCCGGGACCTGTGGACGATGCGCCCGCCCGGCCAGACGGTCGTGCTCGAGGAGGACGGCGTGATCCTCGGCAGCGCCACGATGGGGCCCAACAAGCCCGGTCGGGGTGCCCACGTCGGCACGGGGTCGTTCATGGTCGCGCCCGAGGGTCGGGGTCGCGGCGTGGGCCGACGCCTCGGTGAGTACGTCGTGCGGTGGCACCGTGACGCCGGGTTCGCCGGGATCCAGTTCAACGCCGTCGTGGAGACCAACACTGCC
>JBFJKO010000036.1:0-14006 GCA_041634935.1 Nocardioides sp. | reverse complement strand
GGCCGACGGAAGGCAGCACGATGTCTGGGCAGGATGCACGCCCGGGTTGCAGCGGTCCGCAGCGCGCTGCTGCACTCGATTTCCTCCGAGCTCGCGAAGGGTTCCGCGGTTCTGGTGATCGAGGACCTCAACGCGGCCGGCATGCTCCGCAACCGGAAACTGGCGCGGCACATCTCCGATGCCGGGTTCGGTGAGCTCCGCCGCCAGCTTGAGTACAAGTCGGCCTGGTACGGCACCGAACTCGTCATCGCGGACCGGTGGTTCCCGTCGTCGAAGACCTGCTCCGGCTGCGGGACCATGAAAACCGACCTGACCCTGGCCGACCGGGTCTACGAGTGCGGCGCGTGTGGTCTGGTCATCGACCGGGACCTCAACGCTGCAGTCAACCTGGCCCAGCACACCCCACCCGCGAACCCTGCGGGCACCAAGAGTTCACCGCCGCTCCCTGCGGCTGCCTGACAGGGCACACCTGTTCGCGCCTGGATGGACCGGGACGTAGAGCCGATCGCCACCCCGCTACACGAAGGGGCCCTGGGTCGGAACCGAGGCAAGACCACCTCGTGTGGCGCTCGGATGGCAACCAAGAACCACCGCCCCAGTAGGGGCGGTGGTCAAGGGAAGTCAGTGTGGCCCGAATAGGGACACACCCAGTGAGGGCCAGTAATCTGCCGAGCATGGAACTCAGTGGATCTTCTGCCATCGTCACGGGCGGCGCGTCGGGCATCGGTGCCGCGGCCGCCCGCCGTCTCGCCGCCCTCGGGTGCACCGTGGTCGTCGCCGACCTCCAGGCCGACAAGGGCGAAGCCCTGGCCGAGGAGATCAAGGGCGTCTTCGCCCACGTCGACGTCACCAACACCGAGCAGATCGCCGGCGCCGTCAAGGCTGCCGCCGACATCGCCCCGCTCCGGGCGCTCGTCAACTCCGCCGGCATCGGCTGGGCCTCGCGCACGATCGGTCGCGACGGCACGCTCGAGTCGGCACACTCGCTGGAGGCCTTCACCAAGGTCGTCCAGATCAACCTCATCGGCACCTTCGACATGCTGCGCCAGGCCGCCACGGTGATGAGCACCAACGAGCCCGACGCCGACGGCTGCCGCGGCGCCATCGTCAACATGGCCAGCGTGGCCGCCTTCGACGGCCAGATCGGCCAGGCCTCGTACTCCGCCTCGAAGGGCGGTGTCGTCGGGATGACCCTGCCGATCGCGCGCGACCTCTCGGCCGCCGGCATCCGCCTCAACACCGTCGCCCCCGGCCTGATCGACACCCCGATCTACGGCGAGGGCCCCGACTCGGAGGCGTTCAAGGCCAACCTCGGCTCCAACGTGCTCTTCCCCAAGCGCCTCGGCACCCCCGAAGAGCTGGCCTCGATGGTCATGGAGTGCCTCACCAACTCCTACATGAACGGTGAGACGGTTCGCCTCGACGGCGGCATCCGGATGCCCCCGAAGTAGCTCTCCCGACGGCTCGAGAGGCCCTTCGGCACGCTGGTGCCGGAGGGCCTCGGTGCGTCCTGGAGGAGGCTGCGAGCGAGCGACCCTAGGGTGACCGTGGTCACAATGACTATGGCAAGTGATGGCAACTCGTCCTAACGTCGGGCGTCTCGGCTCGGAGACCGCGGTCGGGAAACTGTCTACCCGTGGGGACCGCCATGCGCATCTCGAAGAGCCGTCCAGTCCTGGCGATCGCAGTCGCTGCTGCTGTCGTCGTCGCCTCCGTCGGGACGGCGCTGACGCCGTCACCGGCCGCCGCCGCGGATCCGGGAGTCGACAAGGTGACGACCTTGCTGACGCGCCTGGCGACCGAGGTGATCCCGGAGACCGCCACCTCGCCGGCGCTGTCGTCGGAGCTGCCGACGCTGGCGACGAGCCCCGCCGCGGCGGTGGGGCTGCCCGATGCCCTGCTCGACCTGCTCGCCCCCGGCGGGCTGATCGCCGACGCCGACACGCAGCCCTCCTTGACCGCCCTGCGCGGCTACCTGGACGGCAAGACCGGTGGGGGCTGGGTGATCGCCGCGGGAGGCGCCGGCGACGTGGTCGCGCTGACCCTGACCCGAACGGTGACCAGTAACGACGGGCAGCTGTCGGTGCAGGACCCCGGCGGCGTCTTCTCCCTCTCCACGACCACCGGCATCCGGGTCACCGGCGTGCTGGAGATCGGCCTCACGATGACGGTCGACGGCCCTCAGGCCGTGCTCACGAATCCCTCGTTGTCGATCACGACCACCGCGACCCTGCCCGCCACCACCACCATCGACGCCGGCGTCGGCGTGCTCGGGGTCAGCGTCTCCGGCAGTGACAGCGACTACTCCCTGACCAGCACGGCGACCACGACGTGGGCCAACCCCGACAACGACGCCGGCGGCGTGCTCGCGTTCGACGACCCGACCACGGCCGCTCCCAACGACGGAGAGCTGGCCCAGGCGGGTGCGGGCACCGGTCTGGTCACGACCGCCCGCACCGGCACCACCGAGGCCACCCTGCTCGCCCACCCGCGCGCGTCGTCGTTGCTCACGGGCCTGCCGAGCCTCGGGGCCACGGTCGACGTGAGCACGGGGGGTGACTTCGAGACGCCGGTCGTCGTGTCCTCGGTGGACCCGGGGGCCGCGCCGTTCCTCTCCATGACGCCCCGCGACCTGGCGCAGGGGCTGGCCCAGGCGGCGTCGTCGGTGCTGTCGATGCAGGGCACCTCCGCCGCGGACCTGCCCCTCATGCGCGGCGACCTGGCCGATGCCGTCGACGCCGTCGGCGGCATCGTCGCGTTCCTGCGCAACGCGACCCCGGACCCGGTCACCGGGGACCAGACGCCCGGCCTCCCCAGTTTTCCCTCGGTGCAGGACATGCTCGAGCAGCTCGACGGCGCCACGGGTCTGCCCGACGGCTTCTCGCTGTCCGTTACCGGGGCCGCCTACGACGACGCCAGCGAGCAGGTCTCCTTCACCCTCGACACCCTTCGCCAGGCCGTCGACCTCCCGCTGAACCCTGCCGCGGAGCCGGTGAGCGGTACCGGGCTGGTCAGCGGGACCACGGTGTCCTCGACCGACGTCGAGTTCACCGAGGCGATGGTCGGGCGCAAGATCACGGTGGCGGGTGCCAACGCCACCATCGCTTCGGTGACGCCCGGAGGTGGATCGGCCACGGTCGACGCCTGGCTCGGTGCCGCCCCGTCCGGGAACGTGCTCTTCAGCGTCGAGCTCGCCGACCCCAAAATCGGCGCGCCCGAGCTCGCCGACACCCTGGCCGACGACGCCGCGATCCGCACCGCCAACGCCAACATCAGCACCGCAACGGTCTCGCCCGACCTGAGCCTGTCGCTGCCCCTGGTGATCGACCTCCAGCCCGCCTCGACCGACGACTGCGACCCGGGCCCCGGTGTCGCCGCCTGCCCGTTCCGCTACGAGGCCGACGGGATCACCCAGATCATCACCTCTCTTCCGCTGACGGCCGACCGGTTCCTGCTCGACACCTCGGCCGGAGGCACGCTCCTCGCGGCCACCGTGGAGGTGACGTCACCGATCGAGATCCAGGCGAACGCGGGGTTCGTGGGGGTGCGCCTCACCGGTGACGTGTCCCTCCAGGCACCTGCCTCCGGGCCGATGCTCTCGCTGGGGCTCGTCGACCAGGGCGAAGTGCCGCTTCCGGCGTTCATCGAGAGCGTGCGGCAGCAGGGCCTGGGCAGCGGATCGGCTTTCACCGTCGACGTCGGCGGCTCGGCGCGAGCCGACGTCTCCGTCGCGGTGCCGGGTGCTGCCGAGTTCTTCGGTGGCGACGCGAGCGCCGGGATCACGCTGACGATGCCCGACATCACCGACCCGGCGTCCACCGACGTCACGTTCACCGCACCCGACGCGGCGTCCCTGCTGCAGTCGCTCGACATCGACCCCGACGACCCCGCGGCTCTCTTCGCCGGGATCCAGGCGCTCCTCCAGCAGGTCGGTGACCGGCTCATCGGAATGCAGCAGGACGGCCTCGACACCGAGATCCCCTTCCTCGGGATCTCGCCCTCCACCCTGTTCGGGGCCAGCGCCAGCGGCGGGCCGGGCACGACGTACGTCGCCGTCGCGGAGAACGGCACGACCCCGGCCATGACCGAGCTGACCGACAACCAGGACGCGGTCAGCTTTGACGACGCCATGATCGGCCGTCGCATCGTGGTCGGCTCGACGATCGCGACCGTCGCCGGCGTCCCGGACGAGCACACCCTGCTCGTCGTTCCCCAGCTCACCACCACCCCCAGCGAGGGCACCCGCTATGCGGTGGAGAACGAGATCCTGGGGGCGTTCCACACGATCGCCACGCTCACGCCCGCCGACCTCCAGGAGACGGTCGACCGGCTCGCCCAGTCGCTGGGCGACGGAGCGACGGCGGGCTTCCGGCTCCTCCCCGGCTCCGGGGGCGACCCGGCCAGGCTGCGCCTCGACCTCGACTGGCAGCGCGCCTTCGCCAGCACGGTCCCCTTCTCCCTGGACGCCGGGCTCGGTGACCTCATCGGTACCAGCGCCGACGGCTCGGTGACGGTGAGCGCTGACGGTGCCCTCTCCCTGGCCCTCGAGCTGCCGCTGACCTCGGCCGCCATGTCGGCGCCGCAGGACCACGTGACCGTCGACACCGACGACACGTCGCTCGGGCTCGGCGTCGAGCTGGACGCTTCCGGCAGCCGGCTGGCTGCGAGCCTCGGTCCGGTCAACGTGAGCCTGGGCCGCCCTGCTCCGGACCCTGCCGGCACCGAGGCCAGGGCGGGCTTCGGGATCGAGGCCAGCAACCCCACCGGCGGACCGGCGTCCCTCGGCGACTTCTTCTCGGGTCTCGAGGTGGCGCTCACCGACGGTGATTCCTGTGGCACCGACGTGCTCTGCGGTGAGTTCCCGGTGGTCGTCAACGGCACCGAGGCCACGGACCCCCTCACCGTGAGCGCTCCCGTCGTCGACGCCGGCGGGCAGCCGGACCTCGCCGCCACCCTCAGCGGCACGCAGGTCACCGTGCCGTCGGAGATCGAGAACCTCGTCAACGGCGCCGCCTTCAAGCTCGACGGTCTCGGTGCGGGCCTGGAGGACTACCTCTTCTACCTCGAGGCGGCCCTGCGCACCGGCTCGGGCAACGGCACGCTCCCGGTGATCGGCAAGGACCTGCAGGCCGGAGCCGACTTCCTGGGCGAGACCCGCCGCGCGATCGACGTGGCGTTCGACGGCGCCGGCGTGCCGAGCACGGCCGCCGAGGTGGAGCAGTTCCTCATCGACCAGCTCGAGGGGGTGCTGCCCGGGGTCGGGACCGGTGAGGTCGTGCCTGGGCTGGTCTGCGACGCCACCCTGCCGGCCGTCGGAACGCCGACCGTGACCCCCGACGGGTTCGACAGCGGCAGTGACACCCCCCAGGACTACTGGTACGCCGTGGTGGCGAAGGCCACCAAGGACACGGTCGAGAGCGACACCGTCCCGTCCGCCGCGGTGAAGGTGACGAACTCCGACACCCTGGGGGCAGCGCGGACCAACACCGTGCAGTGGACCGACCTGGAGGATGCCTCGGGCTACCGGGTGATCCGCAGTCTCACCGACCCGGCGACCGGGGCGACGTGGAAGAAGATCGCGGACCTCGGCGCCGGGGCGACGTCGTACACCGACGACGACACCGGGACCGCCACGAGCTATGTGCCCGCGACCGAGCAGGCCCCGGTCGACGGCTGCCCCGACGACACCCCGGCCACCCAGATCGACGGCGTCTCCCTGACCCTGAGCCTGGGCCAGGGCAACCCGAGCGCCGCGGACGGCTGCACCGGCGCCGGGTGCCTGAGCGCGAGCCTCCCGGTCGACCTCGGCCTACCGGGGCTCTCGCTCAAGACGCCCGGCGGGGCCATGACCGGCTCGGTGGGCTGGGCCCTCGACCTGACCGTCGCACTCGACCGGACCGACGGGTTCTACGTCGACACCAGCCAGGACGGCGAGCTCCGGGTCGGTGCGGGACTCGGCCTCGCCGACGCCCCGGGCAACGGGCCGGACCTGATGGCTCAGCTCGCGATCCTGGACGTGGAGGTGCGCAAGAACGAACCGATCCGCAGCGAGCTGCGGGGGCTGTTCTCGATCGACCTCAACGGCCTGGACGACGACAAGCTGACCCTCGCCGAGATCGCCTCCGCGGCGGTGAAGGACGCCGTCGAGGTCACCGTGTCGGCGACGGTCGACATCGACTGGAACGTCGAGGCCACGGCCTCCTCGGCGCTGCCGGGGATCTCCGCCGACTTCGTGCTGAGCTGGGGCTGGGACAACGATGAAGCCACGGACGCGGCCGGACTCCAGGTGGCGTTCAACGACGTCACCATCGACGCGGGCGACTTCCTCGGCAAGGCGATCAAGCCCTACCTGCAACAGGTGCTCGACGCGGTCAAGCCGATGGAGCCGATCCTCGACATCATCTTCACCCCGATCCCGGTGATCAGCGACCTGTCCGTGGCCGCCGGGGGTGACGAGGTCACCATCGCCACGCTGGCCGAGCAGTTCAGCACCTTGGCAGGCGGGCCGAAGATCGGGCCCTTCCTCGACGTGATCAAGCAGGTGCGCGACCTCGTCAAGAACCTGAGCTGCTCCGCCGCCAGCTGCGGGATCAACGTGGGGTCGTTCACCTTGGTGAAGTCGAAGGTGCTCAACGGCGACGCCAACCCGAGCACCGCGAAGAGCGCCTACAACGAGACGTCGGTCAACGCCAATGCGACCGCCGACCTCAAGGGCAAGAGCAGCGCCCTGGGCAGCAGCCCCGCGATCAAGAACAGCACGACCACGACGCTCAGCGCGGGCACGCCCGGCTTCACGATCCCGCTGCTCGACGAGCCCACGCTGGTCTTCGAGCTGCTGGTGGGCGGCGACGTCCCGATCGTCGAGTTCGACTCCGGCGAGCTCAAGCTGGGCTTCGACTTCCAGCGCTCCTTCGGTCCGATCTACGCCCCGCCGCCGGTCAACATGGTCATCGGTGGCGGTGCCTCGGTGAGCCTTCGGGTCGCGGCCGGCTTCGACACCTACGGCATCCGACGCGCGATCGAGACCGGCGAGGCCGCGCAGGTGCTCGACAGCCTCTACTTCAAGACCACCGACGCCAGCGGCGCACCCATCCCCGTGGTGAAGTTCGAGGGCTACCTCCAGGCCGGGGCGTCGCTCAACCTGGTCGTCGTGGAGGTCGGGGTCGTCGGCGGCATCAAGCTGACCGTCGGCTTCTACTGGAACGACCCCAACAGCGACGGCAAGTTCCGGCTCTTCGAGTTCGCGACGGCTGCGCTGCGCAACCCGATCTGCCTCTTCAACGTCGGCGGCGAGCTGTCGCTGTTCATCAAGGTGTTCGTGACGCTCGGGATCAGTCCGTTCTCGGTCAGCTTCGACTTCACCCTGGTCAACATCAAGCTGCTCGACTTCTCCCTCAAGCCCGACTGCGAGCCGCCTCCGCCGCGGCTGGCCGGCGCCAAGGGCGGTTCGCTGTACCTCTTCGCCGGGAAGTTCGGCGGCGCCGGACCACGTGGCGACGCGTTCTGGACCCAGGACCCGGACCCGGAGAAGCCCGAGACGTGGGTCGTGCGCCAGGTGCCGGCTCACGACGGCGAGGGGCCGACGGTCACCGTGGCTGCCCTCGGCATCAAGGAGACCTTCCCGGCCGACGACCTCGACACGGTCGTGCTCGACGGGCGCGGGTTCGCCGGTGCGATGAACCTGTCGCTCCTCGGCGCGGCCCCGCCCGGAGCCCAGAGCCAGGCGGCTCCCTTCACCCTCGACGCCGTGGTGCTGACCGGTGACGGACCCGACCAGGTGACCACGGGCGAGGGGGACTCCTTCGTCTCCACCGGCGCCGGTGATGACATCGTCGTCACCCAGGACCGCACCGACCTCTCGAAGGCCTCCGGTGCCGCCGGTGTCGGTCGGGCGCTGGTGGCCGGCGGCCCCGGCAAGGACGCCATCAGCGTCGGCAACGGCGACGACGTGGTCAGTGGCGACTCCTCGCTGGTGACCCAGGACGCCGCCACGGCGCCGGTCGTCACGACGGCCGGCGGGGGGACTGCGACGCTGAGCGGCGCCGTGGACGTGTCGGCACTCAAGGGCGGCGTGGGCGCCGCCGGCTTCCCAGCGTCGTCCTTCACCGGCCTGTACGACGCCTCCGTCGGTGCGAACGACGACGCCGACCAGATCAGCGCCGGCCTCGGTCGTTCGGTGCTGTCCGGCAACGGCGGTGACGACATCATCGGCACCGCCAACGACAGCGTCCAGGCCGACCTCGCCGGCATCAAGGGCACCCCGCAGGAGTCGCGCTACCGCGCGCGCAGCACCACGATCGTGGGCGGCGCAGGCGGCGACCGGATCAAGTCCGGTTCGGCCGACGACGACATCTTCACCGGCGCCAAGGGCGTGCTCGGCGAGGAGGACCCCGGGTCGGGCGACGCCCTGACCGACACGAACACCGTCGACACCGGCGCCGGGTCCGACACCGTCTACGGGTCCAACGCGAAGGACTTCGTGGTCACCCACTCGACCGCTTCGCAGTCCGCCACGGTCTACGGCGCGGGCGCCGACGACGTCCTCACCGGTGGCCTCGGGACCGACGAGCTGTACGGCGGACCCGGCAACGACTACCTCGTGGCCGCGCCGGCCACGGTGTCCGACGACCTCCCGGTCTCCGACGTCCTCGGTGCCGCGCGTCGCGTCTCCCTGCTGCCGCAGGCGGGCGTGTCCCAGGCCAAGCTGCTCGTGGGTGGCACCGGCAGCGACCGGATCTACGGCGCCGACGGCCCCTCGCTGATGTTCGGCGACTCCACCGACGACGCCGTGCGCAGCGGCGGAGAGATCACCGCAGCCTGCCCGCAGGCCACCGATCCCGTGAGCGACCCCCCGACGGAGACGAGCAACCCGGCGGACGCCGCCGACCTGATCCAGGGCGGCGCAGGGGTGGACGACGTCGACGCCGGCGGTGGCGGCGACTGGGCCTACACCTACGGCGGCGGTGACCGCGTCTGCGGCAGCTCGGGCAACGACCGTCTCTTCGGAGGCGGCGCCGACGACGTGATCCTGGCGGGCAGCGGCGCCGACCAGGCGTCCGGCGAGGCTGGGTCCGACCGGGTCTACGGCAACGACGGGCCCGACGTGCTCCGCGGCAACGAGGGCGACGACCGGCTCCAGGGCAACGCCGGAGGCGACTGGGCCGACGGTGGCAGTGGCGCCGACGTCGTCCTCGGCGGCACCTCGAAGGCCGGCCGCGCCGACGGCGACGACGTCCTGCTCGGCGGCACCGGCGGCGACGTGGTGGTCGGCGACAACGCCCAGAGCGACGACCCTGCCGCGGCTCCCTACCCGACCGACCTCGCCTCCACCGACGCGGCGTCGGGCGGAACCGACCGCATCTACGGCGGCGACGACGCCGACACGCTCTACGGCGGCCTCGAAGGTGACTTCGTCTGGGGCGGCTCGGGAGACGACTCGGCCGAGGGCAACCCGGGCAGCGACACGATCCGCGGCGAGGACGACGACGACGACATCGTCGGCGGGTCCTCGCAGGCACGCGCGGCCGACCCGGAGGCCGGCTTCCCCGACGTCGACGACGACCTGTTCGGCGACGACGGACAGGACGTGATCGCCGGCGACAACGCCTCGATCTCCCGCGGCGCCTCTCCGCACCCGGTGATGGCCGGTCGCGGACTGACCACCTCGCGCGCGGTCGACCTGCTCGACGAGGGCCCGGGAACCCCCAGCGGTGTCTCGGGGGGTGACCGGATCGAGGGCGGCGAGTCCGCCGACGTGGTCTTCGCCCAGCGCGGGGCCGACACCGTCGACCTCGGCGAGGGCCAGGACTACGGCGAAGGAGGGCCGGGCGTCGACTCGGTCGAGGGCCAGGCCGGCGACGACGACCTGGTCGGCGGCTCCTTCACGCCCGCCTCCGGGTCCGGGTCGGCGCGCGTCGGTCAGCCCGACGGCGGCGACACCCTCGACGGCGGCCCGGACGAGGACGTCGTCCTGGGCGACAATGGGGCCCTCACGCGAGTGGTGCTGCCGAGCCCGCTGACGGCGGGTCGCGTGACGGTGCAGCGCGCCATCGCGCCGTACGACCTGGGCGACAGCCCGACCGCCGGCACGTTCGGCGCCGACACCATCAGCGGGGCGGGCGGCAACGACGTCCTGCTGGGTCAGGACGGCGCCGACCTGGTCGAGGGCGATGCCGGCGACGACTACGCCGAGGGTGGCCAGGGCCGTGACCTGGTGCGAGGCGGCAGCGAGGACGACGACCTCGTCGGCGGGTCCTCGTCGAGCGCCCCGGGGTCCACCACCACGAGCACGGCCGGTGCTGCCGGCCAGCCGGACGGCGCCGACAACGTGGTCGGCGGCAGCGGTGACGACCTGCTGGTGGGTGACAACGCACTGCTCACCCGGCCCTCGTCCGGTCGTGACTGGCGCACGCAGCGGGCCAACCCGGCAGGCACGGCGCTGGTCCCGGGGCGGGGGATCTCGCTGCTCGACCTCGAGGGGCCGGTGAGCGCCACCGCCAACGGCCTGCACTCGGCCGGCGACGCGTTGTCCGGCCAGACGGGGGTCGACGTGATCCTCGGGCAGGACGGGGTCGATGCCATCAGCGGTGGCGGCGACGACGACTACGTCGAGGGGCAGGGGGCGAGCGACACCATCCGCGGCGACCTCCCCCTCGGGGCCGGTCAGCTCATCCAGGCTCCGAGCGGGGCCGCCTGGACGACCCCCGCAGCAGACGCTGCGCCGTTCGTCGAGGGTCAGGACGACCTCACCGGCGGCTGGAGCCTCGCCGACTACCGCGACGCAGGCGACGTCATCCACGGTGACGGCAACGCCGACTTCGTGGTGGCCGACAACGGCGCGATCGCCCGCGTGCTCGACGGCGCCACCGAGCAGGTCTACACCGAGCGCTACGGGACCCTGCGCCCCGGCGACGCCAAGGTCCGCGTGGCCGGCGGCGGAGCGGCGTCCACCCGGTTCTGCGACGCGGCGGCCGCGAGCGCGACGTGCGAGTCGGCCGGGGCGTTCGGCGCCGACGTCGTGCGCGGCGGCGGGGGCGACGACGTCCTCTACGGCCAGGACGGGGACGACGTGATCTGGGCGGGCACCGGCGACGACGACGTGTACGGCGAGCTCGGCGACGACGTGCTGCACGGCGAGGACGGCGAGGACGCGATCCTCGGCGACCGCGGAGGCATCCGCAACCGCTACGAGGACGGCTCCCGCTCGGTGACCACCTCGGTCAACCAGCCGCCGGCCGTCACCTACGTGTCGCGCCGGGAGGGCTCGGTGAGCCGTGAGGTCGACCAGCTGCACGACGTGAACGGCACGGACTTCGTCGGCAGCGGTGCCGGTGCCGCGATGGCGAAGGACGGCATCACCCGCGGCGGCGCCGACCGGATCAGCGGTGGCCCGGGCCACGACTCGCTCTACGGAGGCTTCGGCGACGACCTCGTCAACGGCGACTCCGGAGGTGACGCCGTGCTGGGCGGCCGCGGCAACGACGCCCTGTGGGGCGGCAGGGGAGCCGACTGTGCTGGGGTGACCACCGAGCCGGCCAGGACGACCTGCCTGGCGGACCGCGGCACCGACGACGCCCACGTCGACTACCTGTTCGGCGGCAAGGACGACGACGTCATCGACTGGCGTCCGCGGGGGAGCACCACGACTCCCGGGACGACCTGCTCGCTCACGGCGGCCCCGTTCACGACGGTGACGAAGGCGAAGGGGAAGACGACGCAGAGCACCGTCGACCCGTGCTCGTGGCTGGAGATGACCGGCCTCGACAACGACACCCCGCTCGACAACCAGCACCACCAGGGCGTCGACTGGGCCTACGGCGGCTGGGACCGCGACGCCATGCAGGCCGACCTGTCAGACAACGGCCCCCACGAGGGTGACCGGCTGATCGACTGGAACGGTGTCTACAACCTGTGGAGCCACTGCAACGCCGCCTACGGCGGGTTCACCGACGTGCGCGGTCACTCGCCCGCGGTGCAGGAGCTCCTGCAGGCCTGGGTCCACGGCGTCGGCGCCGGGCAGACGGCGGCCGACGCGACCACGCCGGGCACCTCGGCGTACGACGACCTGGCGCTGGCCTACACGTCCGACTTCAAGGACCACGCGACCGGCAAGCCGTACCCGTCGACTCCGGGTCACTTCGACGACCCGAACGCGTGCACGTCGCCGTGAGGAGGCCGGCACTCAGGCCGCGAGGATCGCCAGCCCCACCGTCGCGAGGTAGACGGCGGGGATGGCGACGCCCTCGAAGCCGATGCCGCGCCGGTCACGCACGATGAGCCCGAGCGCGAGGATGGTGGTGATCAGGGCGGTGCCGCCGAGCAGGACCAGGGCCGAGGGTCCGGCGGCCTGGTAGATCGTGCCCGGGGTGTAGGCGACGTCGGCGATCGTGATCATCAGGGTGTCGAAGACGTTGCCGCCGACGATGCCGCCGATCCCGAGCATCACCGAGCCCATCCGCACGGCCGCGATGAGCGTGAAGAGCTCGGGCAAGGAGGTCACGGCCGTGGTGAGCGTGAAGCCGGTGACGGCACTCGGCCAACCGGTGGCCGCGACGACGCCGAGCCCTGCCTTGCCGATCACCCAGCCGATGACGGAGACGACCCCGGCGAGGGTGGCGAGCGAGATCCAGAGCTGGCGCGTCGTGCGCGAGGAGGGGTTGGCCACCTCCTCCTCGGTGGTCTCGTGGGTGATGCGAGGGCTCCACATCGGGGCGTCGCGCATGCCCTTGAGCAGCATCAGCCCGTAGGCGTAGAGGGGCGGGATCAGCAGCGACAAGGGGTGCACCCAGCCCCACGCCAGCTCGGGCGTCGCCACCGCGACGACGGGGAGGGTGAGCATCGCGATGAGGAGCAGGGCCTGCAGGATGTTCTCCAGCGAGGCGCCGGCGTGCTCGAGGTTGGCGCGCCGGTAGACGAGGTCGGCGATGGCGATCCACACGGTCTGGATCGCCACCCCACCGATGGGGTTGGCGAGCGCGAAGCCCGCGTCGCCGTCCATGGCTCCGGCGATGGTCGTGAGGATGCCCGACAGCGACGTCACAGCGCCCAGGAAGACCGCGCCGGCCATGGCCTGGCCGAGGCCGGTGCGCTCGGCGAGCTGGTCTGCGGTCTGGGCGAGCCGCCCGCCCGCGAACACCAGCACCACGACGGCGACGGCCAGGCCGAGGACGCTGGGCAGCAGGGTCCACGTGCCGGTCATGCCGGGTCCGATGAGGTGGTGTTCACCTGATTCACGGTGTCACGGGAGTCGGCGTCGGCGCACATCCGAAGGCGAAGCGGTCAGCAGGTGCGCAGCACCGTCCGTCCCTTCGGCACCTCGAAGGTCCCTGCGAGCCGCGGCCGGTCGAGCGTGACCTCCGTCGTACCGTCCGAGGTGACCTCGACCTTCCCGCAGCGCAGTCCGGCTCGTTTGAGGTCGACGGTGACGGCCTTGACGTTGGTCAGGTCGAGGATGAGTCGCTTCCTGGTCGGGAGCGCCTCGCCGGGCTCGACGACCAGGTCCTGCTGGAAGGCGGGCAGCGGCGAGCTGACCGGCGTCGGACCGGTGCGCACGACGCGGTCGGTCGTGCCGGGCAGCGCCTGCGACGTCGCGACGACGCGGGCCACCGAGCCGGGGGAGGAGTCGCGGGCGTCAAGGCCGGTGAGCCAGTACGCCGTGGTGGCGCCGATGCCGAGCCCGGGGCGGGTCAGCCGGGGATGCCAGGTGAGTTCGACGTCGCGGGGGTTGCGCACGACCTTGGGCGTCCCCAGGCCGCTCACCGTGGTCTCGAAGCGGTCCTGGGTGGCGAAGATCAGGTGGTCCTCCCCGGGGTAGCGCACGAAGCGGTGCTCGAGACCGAGGGCGTCGAAGCGGCCGACCTGCACCTCCACCGACGTGAAGGGCACCAGCTGGTCGAGCTGGCCGTGGCCGATCCGGAACGGCAGGTGCCGGGCGTTGCCGACGAGGTCGTAGGCGTGGCCGTCGGAGGTGCAGCGCTCACCGAAGGCCGGGCTCACCAGTGAGCCGG
>JBFJKO010000035.1:0-14029 GCA_041634935.1 Nocardioides sp. | reverse complement strand
GCCGAGCTGCGCGGCGTCGTCCAGCGAGATCTCGGGATAGGTGATCCCTGCCCCCGCGCCGAGGTAGAAGGACCCGTCGCCGGTCACCTTCGACGCCACCCGGCCGGTCGAGGACCACTCCGGTGCGGGCGCCCGGTAGGTCGCCACCAGCTCGCCGAGGTGCTCGATCGACAGTCTCGGCCCGGTCGCAGGCTCCACGGCGGCGGCGAGCGTCTCGGACCGAGCGGGCTCGGATGCCGAGGGGGTCGTGGTCGGCGGCTCCGCGCCGTCCTCGGCGGCCGCACAACCGACGAGCAGCGCGGTCAGCACCACCCAGGCAGGGCTCCAGCCGCCGGTGCGAGGCTGCACGGGCCCTCCTCGGGGGCTAGGGGGCTCGGGGTCCACCGCGCGGACCATGGTGCCCGGAGCGTCGGGCGGACAGGTTTGTCCGCTGCCACACGGGGTACCACGCTGGACGGGCAGCGAAACCTCATCCGTGACGCACTCGTGCGAAGGGACCCGACCATGGGCTTGATCGACCTCGACGTCCGCACGCTCCTCGGCTCGGGGACCGCGGGCGTCAACGAGCTCGAGCTCGTCGTCGAGAAGATCAACGACGCCATCAAGGAGATCAGCGTGGCCGAGGCCTCCTTCGTGCCGGAGACCTTCGCCTTCGGCGCCTCCCTCACCCCAGGCTCCTTCGGCGACGCCGACTCCGCCCCCGGCCTCGCGCACCACTACCAGCGCGCCCACGAGGTCACGTGGAAGACCCTGCGCGGGGTCAAGGCCGACCTCGTCGAGTTCCGGAGCGCGTGCCGGGCCGCCATGCAGGAGATCCAGGCCGCCGACGACCAGGCCGCCGACAACCTCCGGGTGATCACCCGGGCCCTGGAGGGGGTCGCCACCCGCGGTCGAGGTCGCGCGAGCAGCGAGGCTCACCACCGAGCCCGCCAGGCACAGGACGTCGACCCCGCCGAGGGAACGCTCTGATGGCCGGCGCCCACATCGCCAGGCTGCAGGCCTCGATCGCCGGGATGGACCCGGACGACGTCGGCACCTCACGCATGCACTGGGACGAGACCGCCCGCTCGCTGCGCACCATCTCGGGTGTCCTCGACCGCGCGGAGGCCTCCATCCTCGAGGGTTTCGGTCCCGGCTCCGCCGTGGCGGCAGCAGCGAGCACGGCGTTCTCGACCATGCGCTCGAACGTCCTGGAGCCCCGCGAGGCGGAGATGCAGGAGGCCCGCGCCGCCCTCGACGTGGTCCAGGTCGCGATGACCCGGGCCCGTGCCACCAGTGCTCAGCTGCCCACGTCCGGTCCCGGGGCGGCCCCGACCTTCGGCGCCGGCACCGGCGACGAGGCCGACGACATCACCCGGATGAAGCTCCACGCCACGAGGATGCGCGCCCACCAGCAGCAGGTGGCGGCCTACGCCGAGGCCGACGAGCGCGCCCGGCAGGAGCTCGTCGCGCTCAACCGTGACTACGACGAGGCCGCCGAGGTGATGGCCCGCATCCACGGCGAGCCGGTCGACCAGTCCGGCGCGGGCGGCCCAGGCGGCCCAGGCGGCTCAGGCGGCTCAGCGGGCGGCAGCGGTGGCCCCCGCACGGGCGCCGGGACCGCGGGCGTCCTGCCGGCGGGCGGCGGGCAGGGCGGCACCATCGACAGCACCTTCCCCACCGGTGGCGGCGCGGCGATCACCTCGCCCACCAGCGCCACGTCCGGCAGCTCCGACGTCCCCGGCGCCGCCGGCACGTCAGGCACGGGCGAGGCACCCCAGGGGACCCCGATCGCGGACACCGGCGCGAGCGAAGGCCCGGGCAGCGCAGGCAGCTCGGGGCTCCACCCGCTCGCCGGAGGAGCCGCCGCGGGGGCCGGTGCGCTGGGCGGGCTCGGGGCCAAGGGCCTCATCGGGCGCCTCGGCTCGGCCTCCCCCGCCGCTCCGGGTGGCACCCCGGTCCGACCGGTCGGGGCGAGCGGTCGGGCCGCGAGCAGCGGGGTCCTCGGCGGGACGGCCCGCCCCGGGTCGACGGGTGCGACCGGTACGCCCGGCGCGTCCGGCAGCGCAGGCGCGGGACGCGCGGGCACTGCGGGCACAGCCGGAGCAGCCGGAGCAGCCGGAGCAGCCGGACGACGCGGCGGTGGTCGCACCGACGGGCGTCAGCCGTCGCGCGAGAACGACCTCGAGGTCGAGGAGGACTGGCTCGACGACGAGGGCCACTCCGGCGTCCTCGGCTGACTCCTCACGGCGCCAGCCGACAGGTCTCCCACCCGTCGCCGCTGCGGCGGTACTGCAGCCGGTCGTGCAGCCGACTCGGGCGGCCCTGCCAGAACTCCACGACCTCGGGTCGCACGAGGTAGCCGCCCCACTCGTCGGGCGCGGGCACGTCGCGGCCCTCGAAGCGCGCCTCGGCTTCGGCGTACGACGCCTCCACCGCGCCGCGGTCGGGCACGACCTCGGACTGGTGGCTGGCCCACGCCCCGAGCTGCGAGCCGCGTGGGCGGCTGGCGAAGTAGGCCTCCACGTCCTCCCGCGACAGCAGCTCGGCCACCCCGTCGACGCGCACCTGACGCTCCAGCGGGTGCCAGGGGAAGAGCAACGAGCACGCCGGGTTGCCCGCCAGCTCGCGGCCCTTGCGCGAGGAGAGGTTGGTGAAGAAGCGGAACCCGTCGGGCCCGACCCCCTTGAGCAGGACGGTGCGTGCCGAGGGCCGTCCGTCGGCCGAGACCGCCGCGACCACCATCGCGTTCGGCTCGTCCAACCCGGCCGCCCTCGCCTCCTCGAACCACCGGTGGAACAAGGCGAACGGCTCGGGCGTGAGGTCGTCCTCGGCAAGCCCGCCGGCGGCGTAGTCGTGACGCAGGGCCGCCAGTCGCCGGGACGCCTCGGGGGTCCAGTCGGGGTGCTTAGCCATACGCCCGAATCTACGCGCGAGGGGCGTGCGGCAGAATGCCGGACGGACGACTCCCTGATCGGTCCCGATCGGACCGGGTCAGCGTCCCGACAGACCAAGGCAGACAGCCCACCGCTGGAGCGAAGGAGCACGAAGCGATGACCGAGGTACACCATGGACTGGAGGGCGTCATCGCCTTCGAGTCCGAGATCGCCGAGCCCGACAAAGAGGGTTCCGCGCTGCGCTACCGCGGCGTCGACATCGAGGACATCGTCGGCCGCGTGCCGTTCGAGAACGTCTGGGGCCTGCTGATCGACGGCGCCTACACCCCCGGCCTCGAGCCCGCCGAGCCCTACAACCTGCCCGTGCACACCGGCGACGTCCGCGTCGACGTCCAGGCCGCCGTCGCCATGCTGGCCCCGGCCTTCGGCTTCGGTCAGACCTACGACATCTCCGACGAGCAGGCCCGCGAGGACATCGGTCGTCTCGCCGTCATGGTGCTCTCGTACGCCGCCCAGTCGGCGCGCGGCCTCAACCAGGCCGTCGTCCCGCAGAAGCTCGTCGACGAGGGCGAGACCCTCGCCGAGAAGTTCCTGATCCGCTGGAAGGGCGAGGCCGACCCCAAGCACGTCAAGGCCATCGACGCCTACTGGAGCAGCGCGGCCGAGCACGGCATGAACGCCTCCACCTTCACCGCGCGCGTCATCACCTCCACCGGTGCCGACGTCGCGGCGGCCTTCTCCGGCGCCATCGGCGCGATGAGCGGCCCGCTGCACGGCGGTGCCCCCTCGCGCGTGCTCGGCATGATCGCCGACGTCGAGAAGTCCGGCGACGCCGAGGCCTACGTCAAGGGTCTCCTCGACCGGGGTGAGCGCCTGATGGGCTTCGGCCACCGCGTCTACCGCGCCGAGGACCCGCGCGCCCGCGTGCTGCGTCGTACGGCGAAGGAGCTCGACGCGCCGCGCTACGCCGTCGCGGAAGCCCTCGAGAAGGCCGCCCTCGCCGAGCTGCGCGAGCGTCGTCCCGACCGTGTCCTCGAGACCAACGTGGAGTTCTGGGCCGCGATCGTGCTCGACTTCGCCGAGGTCCCGCCGCACATGTTCACCTCGATGTTCACCTGTGCCCGCACCGGTGGCTGGTCGGCGCACATCCTGGAGCAGAAGCGCACCGGCCGCCTGATCCGCCCTTCGGCGATCTACACCGGCCCGTCCGCACGCCCGGCCGACGCCGTCGACGGATGGAACGACAACTGGGCCAAGTGAGCCCAGCAACGCGATAGTCCCTGACGATCCGGCCCCTCATCCAGTGGATGAGGGGCCGTTTCGTCAGGGACTATCGGTGTCTCAGCGGCGCAGGTACCAGCTGGTCTTCCCGCGCGCGGCCTGACGCGTCAGCGAGATGTGCACGTGGTCGCGGTGCCGCAGCGTCTGCGAGCACCGCTTGACCTTCTTGCAGCTCGACGAGAGGTACGGCACGGGCTCGAAGCCGCGCCAGGCGGAGTACATCTGGTCGTCCCAGATGACGTACATGATGCCCATCCGGCGAGCGAGCGCGTCGGTCTCGCCGGCACGGTTGGTCCGGAACGCACGACGCAGGAACTGCTGGGCCGTCTTCCGCCCGGTCCTGGTGGAGGCGTTGACGGTCCAGTCGAAGGCGCGGCCCTCGGTGTGCTCGGAGATGCTGCCGCCGCAGGCGCGCGAGATCCCACCGAAGGAGCCGCCGAAGCGCTTCACGAGCCAGCGCCCGAGCTCCTCGGTGCCGGGCTTGGCGTCCGGACGGCACTTCGTGGCCGGCTGGTAGGAGGCGTAGTCCTCGACGAGGGGCCCGGCGGCGGCGGTGGGCAGCACCGAGGGCGCGGCGGCGAGGGGGATCAGGGGCAGGAGGAGGGCTGCGACGAGCAGCCCGAGGCGGGGGGTCCGGGGCATCCTTCGAGGCTAGGCACGCCTCGGCGACCCGGCAGGACTCTGCGACTCAAATGGCCGATCGGTCAGCCGAGGATGGCCTTGTCGGGTCCGCCCTCAGGGGTGATCGAGCACCTTCGCGAAGCACCGGCTCAGGGGCGACCCGCGGTAGTGCCCGAACCCGGCGACCGGCACGTAGCCCGAGGACTCGTAGAGCGCGATCGCCTCCGGCTGCTTGATCCCGGTCTCGAGCACCAGGGCCTGGTAGCCGGCAGCGGCGGCGCTCTCCTCGAGGTGACGCAGGACCTGGCGGGCGAGTCCCTGCCCGCGCGCGGCGGCGGCGACGTACATGCGCTTGATCTCGGCGGTCCGCTCGACGCCGTCCACCACGACGTCGCTGCGCCGCCACGCACCCGTCGCCACCGCCACGTCGTCCAGGTAGCCGACGTAGAACGCGCCGGCGGGGGCGACGAAGTCGAGCGGCTGCAGCGGCGAGTCGTCCTGGCTGCCGTAGCGCGCGACGTACTCGGCCTGGACCTCGGCGACCAGTCGGACGGCGTCCGCGTCGCCGTGGTCGACCTGGACCAGCCTCATGCTCATGCCCGAAGCGTCGCAGAGCCGGACAACCCGGTGGTCACGCACCCGTCGCTGACAGAATGGTGCCGTGACCGACCCCCTCACCAGCATCGTGATCCCCGCCGACCTGCTCCCTGCCGACGGGCGCTTCGGTGCGGGGCCGTCCAAGGTGCCGGTGTCGCGGCTGGAGGCGCTGGCGGCCACGGGGCGCGACCTGATGGGCACCTCTCACCGTCAGGCGCCGGTCCGCGCCCAGGTGGGACGCGTGCGGGAAGGGCTGGCCTCGCTCTTCTCGCTGCCCGAGGGCTACGAGGTGGTGCTGGGCAACGGCGGCGCCACGGCCTTCTGGGACGTCGCGACCGCCGGACTGATCGAGCGGCGCAGCCAGCACCTCACCTTCGGGGAGTTCTCCGCCAAGTTCGCCACCGCCACCAAGGCCGCGCCCTGGCTCGAGGACCCGAGCGTCATCGCCGCCGACCCGGGCTCGCGTCCGGTCGCCGTCGCCGAGGCCGGCATCGACGCCTACTGCTGGGCGCACAACGAGACCTCGACGGCCGTGATGGCTCCGGTCGTCCGCCCGGCCGGCACGAACGCCGACGAGGCCCTGGTGCTCATCGACGCGACCTCGGGCGCGGGCGGCCTCCCCGTCGACGTCGCCGAGACCGACGTCTACTACTTCGCGCCGCAGAAGTCCTTCGCCTCCGACGGCGGGCTGTGGTTCGCCGTCATGTCGCCGGCGGCGCGGGAGCGTGCTGCACGCATCGCCGCATCCGACCGCCACATACCGGCGTTCTTCGACCTGCCGACCGCGATCGACAACTCGCTCAAGGACCAGACCTACAACACGCCGGCCGTGGCGACGCTCTTCCTGATGGCCGAGCAGCTCGACTGGATGAACGGCCTCGGCGGCCTCGACGCCATGGTCGAGCGCACCACCGCGTCGTCGGGCGCGCTCTACGCCTGGGCCGAGCGGACGTCGTACACGACGCCGTACGTCGCCGACCCCGACCACCGCTCGCTCGTGATCGCCACGATCAACTTCTCCGAGGACGTCGACGCCGACCGGGTCGCGCAGGTGCTGCGCGCGAACGGCGTCGTCGACACCGAGCCCTACCGCAAGCTCGGTCAGAACCAGCTGCGCATCGGCACCTACCCCGCCGTCGACCCGGCCGACGCCGAGGCTCTCACGGCCTGCATCGACTTTGTCGTAGCGGCGCTGTAGCCCGCTACGCCATCTTCCTGATCAGCTTGAGCGTCGCGCGCTCCAGCGCGGCCTGGCGCTCGTCGGGGGTGTCGTAGGTGCGTCGCGTCGTGCCCCGGATCGTGAGGCCGCGCTCGTAGGCCTCGATCACCCGCGGGTCGACGTACGACGAGCGCGCCAGCGTGGGCGTGTTGCCGAGGAAGTCCGACACCTCGACCATGGCGGCCCGGATGGCCCGCTTGCGCGACGCCTTCGTCGTGCCCGTCTCCCCCGACGACTCGGCCTCGGCGAGCGCGGCCGCCGCGAGCACGGTGGCGTGCCAGGTGCGGAAGTCCTTGGCCGTCGCCTCCAGCCCGGTGGTCTGGCGCACGTAGTCGTTGACGAGGTCGGGGATGATCGAGCGCCACGACCGGCCGTTGCGGTAGGCCAGCAGCGACGGGTCCTTCGCCGAGCGCCGGCGCCGCATGATCTCGACCGCCTCGATCACGGTGGCGTCGTCGATCTCGATGCGGTGCTCGACCCCCGACTTGCCCACGAAGGCGAAGACCAGCCGGTCCTGCTGCCTGCGCACGTGACGGCGCTCGAGCGTGGTGAGCCCGAACGACCCGTGGGCGTCGGCGTAGGCGTCGTTGCCGATGCGGAAGTAGCCGAGGTCGAGCAGCCGTACAGCGGCCGCGCACGCGCGCTCGAGCGGCATGCCCTCACGCCCGAGGTCGGCCAGCACCAGCTCGCGGGCCTTGACCAGCCCCTTGCCGAACAGCAGCATCCGGTCGAACTTCTCCGCGTCGCGGCGCTCGCGCCAGGCCGGGTGGTAGAGGTACTGGCGCCGTCCGGCGTCGTCGGTGCCGACGGCCTGCAGGTGGCCGTTGGCGTACGGCGTGATCCACACGTCGGTCCAGGCCGGCGGGATGGCGAGCCCCTTGACCCGCTCGACGTCGTCGGTCGCGAGCCGCTCACCGTGCTGGTCGCGGTAGGAGAAGCCGGAGCCGGCGCGACGACGCGTCCAGCCGGGTTGGTCAGGGGAGGTCCGCCGCAGTCGCACGCGCGTCAGCGTAGGAGAGACCGAGGCCCCCGGCCCTCACCCCCGAGGACGGCGTCGGCGACCGACGATCACCAGCAGGACGAGTCCGACCAGCCCTGCCAGGCCCACCGACGTCCACAGCCGGTCGTCGCCCTCGTCGCCCGACGGCACGGTGGGCTCGGACGCGTCGGCGGGCCCGGGCGTCCCGACGGGTCCTGGCGTACCGGTGGGCGAAGGCGTCCCCGTGGGCTCGGGCGCCAGCGCCTGCTGGACGTCGCGCGGCAGGCGCAGCCGCAGCACCTCGGCACCCTGGCCCTCGCTGCTCAGGAAGACGGCGCCGGACTCGTCGATCGCCAGCCCCTCCCCCTGCTCCTGGTCGGGCAGGTCGAAGCCGGCGACCGCGCGGAGCGAGGGGTAGGCGTAGAGCACCGCGTTGCCGTAGGAGCGCACGAGCAGGTGCCGACCGTCGGGGAAGAACGCTCCGTCGGTGGCGATCGGCAGGGCGACGCCGACAGCGGCGAGTGGGTTGGGGGCATCCTCGACCAGGCGACGCTCGGAGCGCAGGAACTCCCCGCCGAGGAGCCCCTTGGTCACGACGAGCAACCGCCCGTCGGGATCGACCAGCAGGGTCTCGGCGTCGCGGGCGCCGGCCGGGTAGGTCAGGTCGTGCTGCGCGACCGGCTCCACCGACGTGTCGCCCGCGCCGAGGCGCACGCGGGCCACGCTCACCGAGTCGCGCACGGCGTCGTTGTCGCCGATGTCGGCCACCCAGACCTCCCCCGGCCCGGCCGGCGCGAGCGCCTCGACGTCACGCGGCGCGTCGGACCACGTCGTCACCCCGACGGTCTCGCCGCTCCCGGGGTCGATGACGAACAGGCGTCCGGAGTCACCGGAGTCGTTGGTCGTGACGAACAGCGGCCGACCGGTGGAGGTGTCGACCACGAGCCCGCTGGACTCCTCGATGTCGGGGTCGGCGAAGGCGAACTCGACCTGCACCCCTGTCTCCCCGGCGGCCCCCGCGACGCCGACGACAGCGGCGACCGGGAGCGCCAGCGCGACGGCCGCGGCGACGAGACGGCTCAACGGTCGAGCAGCTCGCCCAGGCGCGGGGAGAGTCCCCACGTGGCGACGAGGTCGTCGTACTCCTCGCCGAGCGAGCCGGTCTCGCGGCGACCGGTGCGCACCGCTCGCAGCAGGGTGTTGCGCGGCGTGTGCTCGGAGTCGACGAACTCCATGACGTCGACGCGGTAGCCCTCGAGCCGCAGCAGCATCGAGCGCACCGCGTCGGTGAGGGTGTCGGCGAAGCGCTCGCGCAGGATGCCGTGCCGGGTCAGCTCGCCGTACGGCGCCGGCGTGGTCGCCTTGCGCAGCTGGGCGGCCACGTCGTGGTGGCAGCAGGGGGCGGCGAGGACGAGGGCGGCCTCCCACTCGATCGCGCGCGCCAGGGCGTCGTCGGTCGCGGTGTCGCAGGCGTGGAGGGCGAGGACGACGTCCGGCGGCTCGGGAAGCGCCACCGTGGAGATGCCACCGACGACGAAGTCGAGCGTGCTCGCCTCGATGCCGAGCCCGGCGGCGACGCCGCTGTTGTGCTCGCGCGACTGCTCGCGCACGTCGACGCCGGTCATCGCGACCGCCCAGCCGCGCACGGAGGTGAGGAAGCGGTGACCGGTGAAGGTCAGGTAGGCGTTGCCGCAGCCGAGGTCGACGATGCGCAGCGGGTCCTCCGGGGTGGGGCGCCGCAGCTGGCCCTTGTCGATCGCCTCGGAGAGCGAGGTGTCGAGCAGCCGCACGAACTCCTCGACCTGGCGGTACTTCGCGTGGCGGCTCGGCTTGAGCCGGCCCTGCGCGTCGGCGAGCCCGAGAGCGGCGAAGACCGGGTCGCCCGGGGGCAGGAGCCGGGTCTTGTCGCGGTCGTGGCCGCGGGTGGCGCTCACCGGCTCTGCCCGGTCGGTCGTGCTGAGCACCGCCTCGAGTCGCTTGGTGACCCGCACCTGGTGGGTCTGGGTGGTGGTCTCGACGTGCCAGTTGCCGAAGGGCTCGGCCAGCAGGGCGTCGACGGCCCGCGCCGCGGCGTCGTCGGCCACCGCGTGGTTGGCGGTGTGGGCCTGGGTGGCGTCGTACGACGTGACCTGGAGGTGGCGCCCGGCCTTGAGGTCGACGTAGCGCAGCTCGACGCGCCGCCACGCGGGCTGGGTGCCCTTCTGTCGGCCCGACGCGACCGCTCGGACCAGGGTCTCGGGATCGAGCAGGTGACCGCGCACCTCGGCCAGCACGTCGGCCAGCGGCCGGATCACCGGATGACCGCCGAGAGCACCACGAGCAGCAGCAGCCCCACCAGCGCCAGGGGGATGATCAGGCGGCGGTGGCGTGGGTTCACGGGATCGATCCTACGGTGGCGACCTGGGGTCGCTCACCAGTGCTCCATCGACCCCCGGAAGACCGCGGCGAGGTCGTCGGGGGTCACCTCCTTGGGAGCCGTGGCCAGCAGGCGCTGCTGCTTGAGGGCGCCCTCGACGAGGTCGTCGACGTCGGCCTCGCCGTAGCCGACCTCGGCCAGCCCGTTGGGGATCTCGATGTCGCGCATGAGGCGGCTCAGGACGCCGGGCAGCACGTCGGGGCCGTCGCCCGAGACCCCCGGCTCGAGGAGTCGAGCGGCGTGCAGGTGGCGCTCGGGCGAGGCGTCGAAGGTGAACCGGAACGCCTCGGGCGCGGTGAGCGAGACCGCCATGCCGTGCGGCACGATCCCGGGGCCGTCCGGGTCGTCCGGGTAACCGGCCGGTCGGTAGTCGCGCACGCGGCCCGCGATCGGATAGGCCCCGGCGTGCGGGATGTGCACGCCGGCGTTGCCGAACCCGAGGCCGGCGAAGGTCGCGGCGAGCGCCATCTGCTCGCGCGCCTCGACCGACGAGCCGTCACCGACCGCCGTACGGAACGACTGCGCGAGCAGCGACAGCGACTTCTCGGCCCACATGTCGGCGACCGGGTTGGCGCCGCAGTAGGGCACCCGCTCCTCGGGCCGCTTGGCGTCGAAGTCGCCGAACCAGCGCGCGGTGTAGCTCTCGAGCGCGTGGCACAGGATGTCCATCCCGGCCGCCGCGGTGACCATCGCCGGCTGCGTGAGGGTCAGGGCGGGGTCGACGACCGCGAGCCGGGGGCGCAGCGCCACGTGGCTGATGCCGGTCTTGACCTTGAGCGAGAGCACGTCGAGGACGCAGATCGTGGTGCTCTCGCTGCCGGTGCCGGTCGTGGTCGGGATCGCCACCAGCGGCAGGAGCGGCTCGACGGGCGGCCGGGCGCCCCCGACCGGGGCGTTGAGGTAGTCCATCAGCTCACCGGGGTTGGTCGTGAGCAGGTTGACCGCCTTGGCGGTGTCGATCGCCGAGCCTCCCCCGACCGCGAGGATCGCGTCGAAGGGACCGGCGTCGCGGGCGAACTCGATCGCCTCGATCATCGAGGCGTCGGTCGGTTCGACGTGGACGCCGTCGAAGACGACGACGTCGAGCCCGTGACCGGTGACCTCCTCGGCGATCCGGGCGGGGTGGCCGGTCGCGGCGACCCCGGGGTCGGTGACGAGGAGCACCCGGCCGCCGCTGCCCCCGGTCAGCCCCAGGAGGTCGTGACCGACCTCGCTCGACGAGCCGGACCCGAACTTCAGGGCCGGCGCTGCATAGGTGAAAACGGTCTCGTTCACCCGGTCACTGTAGGAGCATGGGACCGGCGCCGCCCGTACGACGTCCCCGCGGTCCTCAAACCTCAGCCGGCCACACAGTCCATTAACACCCTTTGTTACCGCCTGCTTGTTGAACGGTGTACGCGGTGCGTGGGTTACTGACGCAGTAACCGCTCCATGCCCACCGGCGTATCCGTCGTGCACGCAGGAGAGACACGAGAGGGATGTCCACCATGTCGGTCCAGCCGTCAGCAGCGCGACCGACGGCCACCCCGGTCGGTGTCGCCGTGCTCGGCATCCTGCTGACGCTGGTGGCCTTCGTCGTCGTGATCCTGGCCTTCGTCACGGTCCCGCTCCTGCTCTTCGCCGTGGCCCTGGCGGCCTACCTGCTCCTGCGCCCCCGGGGAGGGCGACCGGGCACGACCACCACGTCCACCACCGACCCGGGCCCGACCGTCGCACCGGGCCGCTTCGGGTCGGGCACCCGATGACGTCGACGACCATCACGCACTCGGTCCCCCGGCTCTCCGACGGCGTCGACGACGCCCTGGCCCACGCCGTGCCCGAGGGCATCTGCCGCACCTTCCGGGTGCTCCCCTACACCGTGCACGAGGGTCAGGTCCTCGTCGCCGCCGCTGACGCCGACGACCCGATCGCCGAGCACGTCGTGGCCGAGCGCCTCGACCTGCCCGTGCTGCTCGTGCGTCACACCGTCAACGAGATCATCGAGGTCGTCGACGAGTCCTACCCGCCGGTCGAGGCCGAGGTCGAGTCGGCCGAGGCCCGCCGGGCCCGCATGCAGATGGCGCAGATGCTCACCCACAGCGGCCTGGTGACCAGCGACCAGCTGCAGCGCGCGATGCTCGAGTACTCCCGCACCGGCGACCCGCTCGGCGACATCCTGGTGGCGCACGAGGCGATCTCCGAGGACGTCCTGGTCGCGGCGCTCTCCGAGATGCACCAGCTGCGCCGGGTCGGGCTCGCCGACTTCGAGCCCGACTACGAGCTCGCGCGACGGATCCCCGAGGAGCTCGCCCGCCGGCTCCAGGTGATCCCGGTCGCCGAGGAGGAGGGCCTGGTCCTCCTCGCGGTGGCCCGCCCCCTCGACGCCGACGACGTGCTCACCCTCGAGGAGCTGCTCGGTCAGTCCTTCGAGACCCTGCTGGCCAACCGCGCCGACCTCGACCAGCTGATCCAGCGGGTGCACAGCAGCTACTACTCCGACGTCGCCACCCAGTACCTCCTCGAGAACTACCCCGAGCAGTCGGCCCACACGATCGTCTCGCCGCCCCAGCGCGCGGTGCTGGTCATGGTCGCGGTGCTGCTCGTCTTCAGCACGGTGATCTGGCCCGTCGCCACCGCCACCGTCGCGGTCGGGCTCTGCACCGCGGTCTACCTGCTCGTCTCGGTCTACAAGCTCCGGCTGACCCTGCGGGCGCTCGGCACCCACCTCGAGCTCGAGGTCACCGACGAGGAGGTCGCGGCCCTCGACGAACGGCGGCTGCCGGTCTACACGATCCTGGTGCCGCTCTACGGCGAGGCCGCGATCGTCCCGCGCCTCGTGCGCGACCTCAACGCCCTCGACTACCCGCGCACCCGCCTCGACGTGAAGTTGCTCTGCGAGGAGGACGACGTCGTCACGATCGACGCGATCCGTCGCCTCGCGCTGCCGCCGCACTTCCACCTCGTCGTGGTGCCCGACAGCCAGCCCAAGACCAAGCCGAAGGCCTGCAACTACGGGCTCCAGCTGGCCTCCGGCGACTACGTCGTCATCTACGACGCCGAGGACCGCCCCGACCCCGACCAGCTCAAGAAGGCGCTGGTCGCCTTCGACGCCGCCCCCGACAACGTCGTGTGCCTGCAGAGCAAGCTCAACTACTTCAACTCCGAGCAGAACCTGCTCACGTCCTGGTTCGCCAACGAGTACTCGATGCACTTCGAGCTCGTCCTCCCGGCGATGGGGGCCGCGGAGGCGCCGGTGCCGCTCGGCGGCACGTCCAACCACTTCAAGACCGCCGCCCTGCGCGAGATCGGCGCCTGGGACCCCTTCAACGTCACCGAGGACGCCGACCTCGGCATGCGCCTGCACCGCGAGGGACACCGCACCGCGGTGCTCGACTCCACCACCCTGGAGGAGGCCAACTCCCAGGTGGGCAACTGGATCCGGCAGCGCTCGCGCTGGAACAAGGGCCACATCCAGACCTGGCTGGTGCACATGCGCCACCCGCTCCAGCTGCTGCGCCAGACCGGCGTCCGCGGCTTCGTCAGCTTCAACCTGACGATGGGCTCGGCCTTCGTGCTCCTGATCAACCCCGTCTTCTGGGCGTTGACGACGCTCTACGCGTTGACCCAGTGGGGCTTCATCGAGCAGATCTTCCCCGGCGCCGTCTTCTACACCGCGAGCCTGATGCTCTTCGTGGGCAACTTCGTCTTCGTCTACCTCAACGTCGCCGGCAGCCTCCAGCGCGGGGAGTTCGGTCTCACCCGCACCGCCCTGCTCTCCCCGCTCTACTGGGCGCTGATGAGCGTGGCCGCCTGGAAGGGCTTCCTGCAGCTCTTCACCAACCCCTTCTACTGGGAGAAGACCGAGCACGGGCTGGACGGTGGCTGAGGTGGCGGCCACCCGCACCGTCCCCGACCCGACGCGCTCCGGCGCGACGCGCGGCACCAGCGCCGTGCAGGCGGTCGGACGACGTCCCTCCGACGTCGAGCGTCGGCCCTGGGAGAGCGCGAGCATCTTCGCCTTCTTCACCCTCGCCTACGCCGCGATCGGCTACTGGCTGGTG
>JBFJKO010000034.1:0-14154 GCA_041634935.1 Nocardioides sp. | reverse complement strand
GTCGGTTCGACGCTCGCCCGCAGCCTCGAGGACCGCAACCACACCGTGTCGATCATCGACAGCGAGCCGGACGCGTTCCGGCGCCTCGGTCCGGAGTTCAACGGCGACAAGATCACCGGCTACGGCTTCGACCAGCAGGTTCTCGAGAAGGCCGGCATTACCCGCGCAGACGCGTTCGCCGCCGTCTCCAGCGGCGACAACTCCAACATCATCGCCGCGCGGGTGGCGCGCGAGACGTTCGGCATCCAGCAGGTCGTCGCCCGTATCTACGACCCCGGCCGCGCGGAGGTCTACCAGCGCCTGGGCAGCACCACGGTCGCCACCGTCGAGTGGTCCGCCGACCAGGTGCTGCGCCGCATCCTGCCCGCAGGCGCGGAGCCCGACTACCGCGACCCCAGCGGCACCATCCGGCTCGACCAGGTGCCGGTGCCCGAGGTCTGGGTCGGCCAGCGCACGATCGACTTCCAGAGTCAGACCCAGTGCCGCATCGCCTGGATCGACCGCCTCGGCGAGGGCATGCTCCCCAACCGGGACTCGGTGATCCAGGAGGGCGACCTGATCCACCTGGTCCTGCGCGAGGAGCACGCCGCCGTCGCCTACCAGGTGATCCAGAACGGCCCCGAGGAGTCTTGATGAGAGTCGCCATCGCCGGAGCCGGCGCCGTGGGTCGCTCGATCGCGCGCGAGCTGATCCAGAACGGTCATGAGGTCCTGCTCATCGACAAGAACCCGCGTTCGGTCCTCCCGGAGCGAGTGCCGGACGCCGAGTGGCTGCTCGCCGACTCCTGCGAGCTCTCCTCGCTCGAGGAGGCCCGGCTCGACACCTGCGACGTCGTCATCGCGGCGACCGGTGACGACAAGGTCAACCTGGTCACCTCGCTGCTCGCGAAGACCGAGTTCGGGGTGCCCCGCACGGTGGGTCGGGTCAACCACCCCAACAACGAGTGGCTCTTCACCGAGGCCTGGGGCGTCGACGTCAACGTCTCGACCCCGCGCATCATGTCGGCCCTCGTCGAGGAGGCCGTGACGGTCGGCGACCTCGTGCGGCTGTTCACCTTCCGTCAGGGCAACGCCAACCTCGTCGAGATGACGCTGCCCGACGACTCGCCGTACGTCGGCAAGCCGATGGGGCTCATCCCGTTCCCCGACAACTGCGCGCTCGTCACGATCCTGCGCGACGGCCAGGTCTACGTGCCGGACGTCGAGCAGCCGGTCGAGGCCGGCGACGAGCTGCTGTTCGTGGTGCCCGCGGAGCGCGAGGACGAGCTCGAGCGTCTTCTCGCCCCCAACAGCCATCCGAGCCCGTAGCGGCCGCGACGAAGGAGCGGGCGCGTGGCGGGCGAAGATCGAGCGAGCCCCGCGACCGACGAAGGAGGTCGCGACGGGTGAGTCGAGATCCGGTGGGCCGAGAGGCGGGCGCAAGTACGGGGCGCGGTCGGCGGGTTCGTCACCGGCATCTCGATACGCCGGGTCTCGCTGCGCTCGCCCCGACTACTCGATGACCACCCCCCCGACAGTTGCGGTCAGTGGGTTCGTCGCCGACATCTCGATACGCCGGGTCTCGCTCCGCTCGCCCCGACTACTCGATGACCACCCCCCGGCAGTTGCGGTCGGCGGGTTCGTCGATGACCACCGGACGTGGGCGGCTAGGTCGCCGTCGGTGAGTCCAGCGGGGTGGCGTTGCGGGCGAGCAGCCAGATCATGGCTGACCAGGAGGCGATGCGCAGCGGCCAGCCCAGGCCGTAGCGCAGGCCGGCGATGACGGCGACCGCGAGCTCGACGTCGATCACGTCGCGCCAGCCGAGCAGCCACACCGGACCCTGGAGCAGCACCCCGATCGCACCGGGTGCGGCGAGGAGCACGGTGAGGCGCGAGCAGAGCTTGACGATCTGCTTGTCGTGGTGCCAGGCCGTCGGGTCGCCGGTGACGCTGCCGACCATGAAGCCGACCGCCGGCCACCCCGCCATCGCCGAGCCGACGAGCAGGATCGTGTAGACGAGGCTGTAGATGATGCCCGGCAGGAAGAACGCCAGCGCCTGGTCGGACTCCGAGCCGCCCGAGCTGGCCGCGATCCGGATGAACACGAAGCCGATCCCGATCGAGAACAGCGCGTTGAAGACGTACTGCAACGGTCCCCGCTCGCGCAGGCGCAGCACCGCGGCCACGCCGACTGCCACCAGGCTGAGGATCAGCGCGAGCTGGACGTCCTTGGTGGGCAGCCACACGGCGGTGAAGAGGATGCCGGGCACCCCGGCCTCGATCATCCCGCGCCGTCCGCCGAGGGCGGCAGCCATCTGGCTGCGGACCAGCGCCTCGACCGTCGCGACGGTGGGGGCCTTGTGCTCCTGCTCGCTCACGACATCAGCTCGTATCGGGGGTTGTAGACGATCCGGACGCCCTCGTGGACGCCGATCCGGCCGCGGACGCGCATCGAGCGGCCGGGGTCGATGCCCGCGATGCGCCGGCGACCCAGCCACACGAGCGTGATCACGCCCGAGCCGTCGTACAGCTCGGCCTCGAGCGCCGGCACCCCGCCGCGCGGGCGGACCGTCAGCGAGCGGATGGTGCCCTTGAGGGTGACCTGGGTGCGGTCGACGGCGTCGCCGATGCACACGTCGCCGTCGCCGACGTACTGGGCGCGCAGGTCACGTGCGTGCTGGTCGGTGTTGTTGGCCCACTTGCTGATCGTGCGGCGCAACCTGCTCTTCTCGGCCACGGTCGACGTGCTCCTCGTCCTCGGCCGGTCAGGCGACCGGCGGGTTCACCCGTCGTGCGTGGTCGGGCAGGACCAGCGGCAGCGGCTCGCCGACGGGCAGCGGGTTGCCGCCGCGCTGGACGACGACCCGGGTCAGGACGTCCTCCCAGTCGCCGGCGTTGTCGGGGTCCATCGCCGGCCGGCCCAGGAGGGTGGCGCGCAGCAGCCAGCGCGAGCCGTTGATGCCGATGATCCGCGACGGCTGCGTGACGACGCCCTCGGGGCGCTGGACGCGCATCTGGCACATCAGCTCGGTGCCGAAGCGGCCCTCGCGCTCGGTGGCCGTGCCGCCGCGTTGGGCGGTGTCGGCGGCGATCTGCGGACGGACCTCGGACCAGAGGTCGCCGTTGCGGGGCGCGGCGAAGGCGCGCAGCTCGAGGGCTCCGTCGGCACCGGCGAGCATGACCGACTGGACGGTCTGGGTGGACTCGTCGACCTGCAGGCGCAGCTCACGCCCCTCCTCAGGAGCGATCAGCAGCGAGCCGAGGTCGACGCGCTCGAGGCCGTCGTCGGGGAGCGCGTCGGCGTCGTAGGGGCCGGGCGGCACCGTCTCGGCGCCGTTCGAGGGGTCGGCGCTCGCCGCGGCTTCCTCGGTGCCCGTGGTGTCGGGGACGTCGGTGGCGGACTTGCGGCGGAACTTCACGAGCTCACTCCTCGGCGGGCGGTGCTGGGTGCGACGGACCCGCGGATGCGAATCCCCCGGTAGAACCGTAGCCCCCGTCGCCACGTTCGGAGTCAGGGAGTCGATCGACCTCCTCGAAGACCGCGCGCTCGACCCGCTGGATGACGAGCTGGGCGATCCGGTCCCCCCGGCGCAGCGTGACCGCCTCGCGCGGGTCGTGGTTGACCAGCAGCACCTGCACCTCCCCGCGGTAGCCGGCGTCGACCGTGCCGGGCGTGTTGACGATGGAGAGTCCGTGCCGCACGGCGAGGCCCGAGCGCGGGTGGATCAGTGCGACGTAGCCCTCGGGCAGCGCCAGCGCGATCCCCGTCGGCACCAGCGCGCGCTCCCCCGGGGCCAGGGTCACGTCGCGCGTGGTCATCAGGTCGGCCCCCGCGTCGCCGGCGCGCGCGTACGACGGCAGCGGGAGGTCGGGGTCGAGCCGGACCACCTGGACGGGCAGGTTCTGGGTCACGCCGGGGACCCTAGAACACCCCTCGTCGCCGGCCTGGGTGCAGGTGGGAGAATCGTCGCGTGACCACCGCGACCCCGACCCACGCCTACCGCGAGCGGCTCCACGTCCCGTTGCGCTGGTGGGTGCAGGGCGTGATGCTCGTCGCCACCCTCTGGCTCGCCCTCGTGGTGGCCATCCCCGGGGTGGTCGCCTGGACCGTCACCGGCCTGTGCCTGGCGATCCTCGCGGCGCTGTTCGGCAGCTACGGCGGCTCCGAGGTGAGCGTGCGCGACGGCGAGCTGCGCGTGGGCCGCGCCCACATCGCGGGCCACCACCTGGGCCGGGTCGACGTGCTGGACGCCGAGCAGACCCGCCGTACGGCCGGCGTCGACGCCGATGCACGGGCCTACCTGGTGATCCGCCCCTACCTCCACCGTGCGGTGCGGGTCGGCATCGACGACCCGCAGGACCCCGCGCCGTACTGGTTGATCTCGACCCGCCATCCCGAGCGGCTCGCCGCCGCCATCGGGTCGCTCACCAGCGCCCGATCCTGAACCCCGCAGGGGTCATGCCCTAGGGTCGAGACATGGGAAAGAAGTCTTCGGAACCGGTGCTCGAGACACGTGACGTGGCCGACAGCTCGAAGGTCTGGTCGGTCTTCGCACTGGTCGCCTCGCTGGGAGCGGCGACGGTCGCCAAGAAGGGTCTCAACACCTCGTGGAAGGCCGCGACGGGCAAGAACCCGCCGGCCAACCCGGCGGACCCGGACGTCCAGATGCGCGAGGCCGTGATGTGGGCGGTCGCGAGCGGCTCGTTCGTGGGCCTGGCGCGGATGCTCGCGCAGCGCAAGGCCGCGGGCTACTACGTGAAGTCGACGGGCAAGCTGCCCCCGGGCCTCGAGAAGGACGTCGAGCGCAGCTGAAGCTCAGCGCGTGGGCTGAGGTGGGCGCTCGACTCACCGGGTTTCGACGCGCGGACCACGCCTTCGCAAGCTCAGCCGTCCCGCTTGCTCAACCTGGCGAGCGTCGCGGCCGGCTCGTTCCTCGCCGCCCGCGGCTCGCTCAAACGCAGTCGACGCAGTAGATCTTCTTCTCGTCGGCCAGTTGGCTGCGGTGGTGCACCAGGAAGCAGCTCATGCAGGTGAACTCGTCCTCCTGCTTGGGCTTGACCTCGACCGCGAGCTCCTCGTGGGACAGGTCCGCTCCCGGAAGCTCGAAGCTCTCAGCCGCCTCGGTCTCGTCCTCGTCGACCTTGCCCGAGTTCTTGTCGTGACGACGCGCCTTGAGCTCTTCGATGCTCTCCTCGGACTGATCTTCCTCGTTCTTGCGCGGTGCGTCGTAGTCGGTCGCCATGCGTCGCTCACTCCCCTCTCAAACCTAGTTCGGACCATGCTGCGTGCCCGGTCCGGCGGGGCAGATTGTGCACTATCACCCCGGAAAGGGGAACAGCGGCCCGGCAGGACTGTGAGAACATGCCCGCACGACGGGCTATTCCCGCCAGAAACCCGCGTCCCGGGTCGCCTCACGCAGCTCGGCGATGCCGTGTGACGGCGCACACAGCAGGAGCGTCCCGCCCCCGACGCCGACCCCCACCTCGACCTCGGCTCCGGCCGCACGGGCGAGCAGCCCGCCGGCGGCGTGGTCCCATAGGTTGACCCCCTCCTCGACGTACCCGTCGAGAAGCCCCTCCGCCACGTGACACAGGTCCAGCGCGCACGACCCGAGTCGACGGACGTCGCGCACCCGCGGCAGCAGGGCGGCCAGCGCGCGGCCCTGGAGCGCCCGGGTCTCGGTGAGGTAGGAGAAGCCGGTGCCGACCAGGCGCTGTGCGAGCGGCGCCGGCTCCCGCACCGCGATCGGCTCGCCGTCGCGCAGGGCCACCAGCTCACCGGTCGCGGCGTCGGGTCGGGCGACGTACTCGATCCGCTTGGCCACGTCGATCACCACGCCGACCGCGACCTCACCGTCGACCTCGGCCGCGATCGAGACGGCGTACTGCGGGATGCCGTAGAGGAAGTTGACCGTGCCGTCGATCGGGTCGACGACCCACCGGACGCCACTGGTGCCCTCGACGTCGTCTCCCTCCTCGCCCAGGAACGCGTCGTCGGGGCGGCGTTCGGCGATCCGGTCGCGGATCAACGCCTCGCAGGCGCGATCGGCCTCGGTGACCACGTCGATGGCGCTGGACTTGGTGGCCGCCACGGTGACGCCCGCCTCGGCCCGGCCGCGGACCAGCTCGGCGGCCTCACGAGCCACCTCGAGAGCGACGTCGGCGAGGTGACCCAGGTCGAGCGAGTCGTGGTCGGGACGACTCACGTGTCCTGACCGCACAGCGCCGGGCGCTCGCCGCGCGGGTTCGCACAGCAGCCCACCGGGCACTGGTTCCACATCGGACCGATGCTGCCGACCGCGACGGGAGCGGCGTCCTCGCCCGACTCCATCGCCGCGCGCTCGAGCAGCAGGTCGCGCACCATCGCGACGAAGCGTGGGTCGACCCCGGGCGTCGCGGCCCGTCGGGCCGGGAGCCCGAGACGCTCGGCGGTGGCCAGGGCCTCGGTGTCGAGGTCGTAGATGACCTCCATGTGGTCGGAGACGAAGCCGATCGGCACCATCACCACCGCAGCGGCCGTCGGGCCGTCGGGCCCGTCATGGCCGTTGCCGGCGAGGGCCTCGAGGTGGTCGTTGACGTCGGGCTCCAGCCACGGGGTCTGCGGGGAGCCGGAGCGCGAGCAGAAGACCAGGTCGTGATCGTGGTGGCGCCCGGTCTGCTCGGCGATGCGGTCGACGACGACCTGCGCGGCGCTGCGGTGCTGGGCGACGTAGGCGCCGCCACCGAGCTCGGGCGGGCCGCTGGCGTCGTTCATGGCCGTGGGGATCGAGTGGGTGACGAACACGATCCGGGCCTGCTCCCCCAGTCCGTCCGGCAGGTCGGCCAGGGACGCCAGCGTGGCGTCGACGACCGGCTCGAGGAAGCCCGGGTGGTTGAAGTAGTGACGCAGCTTGTCGAGCCTCGGAGCACCCTCGATCCCGTCGACCGCGTCGTAGAGGTTCTCGCGGTACTGCCGGCAGCTCGACCACGACGAGTAGGCGCTGGTCACGAAGCAGGCCGCGCGGGTGACCCCGTCGGCTGCCATCTGGGCCACCGTCTCGCGCAGGTAGGGGTCCCAGTTGCGGTTGCCCCAGTAGACCGGGACGTCGATGCCGTGCGCGGCGAAGTCGGCCTCGAGGGCCGCCAGGAACTCCCGGTTCTGGTCGTTGATGGGCGAGCGTCCGCCGAAGAGGAAGTAGTGCTCGCCGACCTGCTCGAGCCGCTCCTTGGGGATCCCGCGGCCGCGGGTGACGTTCTCCAGGAAGGGGACGACGTCGTCGGGCTTCTCGGGCCCGCCGAAGGAGACGAGCAGCAGCGCATCGTAAGGATCGGTCACGGGGTCATCGTAGGGGCGCCTGGTCACCCCTCGGAGGGGGCTGCACCCCTAGGATCCGGAGGTGCTCGCGATCTACCGCCGGATCCTCTCCGAACCCGGAGCCGCGCTGTTCAGCGCCACCGGGTTGGTCGCACGCCTGCCGATCTCGATGGTCGGGCTGGGCATCGTGCTCCTGGTCGAGGCCCGCACCGACTCCTACGGCCTGGCGGGGGTCGTCTCCGGGGTGACGCTCGCGTCGAACGCCGCGCTCGCCGTGCCGCAGGCGCGCTGGACCGACCGGCTCGGGCAGTCGCGCGTGCTGCCGGTGGCCATCACGGTCTGGGGACTCGCCCTGGCCGGGCTCATGTGGTCGGTGGAGCAGGGCCTCCCGCTGGCCGCGACGTTCGCCTTCGCCGCCCTCACCGGCGCGGCTCTTCCTGCCGTCGGCAGCTGCGTGCGCGCCCGGTGGTCCTTCGCGCTGGCCGACAACAACCAGCGCCAGACCGCGTTCGCCCTGGAGGCCGTGGCCGACGAGACCGTGTTCATGACCGGACCGATCATCGTCACCCTGCTCGCGACCGCCGCGCACCCGCTCGCCGGGCTGGGCGCCGCCCTGACCGCCGGCGTGGTGGGGACCCTCGCGCTCAGCGCGCAGCGCAGCACCGAGCCGCCTCCGCACCCGCGCGTGGTCGAGCGCGACGCACGGCCGCGGATGCCGTGGGCGACGATCGTGCCGCTCAGCGTCGTCTCGCTGGCCCTCGGCTCGCTCTTCGGCGCCGCGGAGGTCACCACCGTCGCCTTCAGCGACGAGCAGGGCGCGACGGCGTACGCCGGTCCGCTCCTGGCGGTCTGGGCCGCCGGGAGCCTGATCGCGGGGGTCCTCACGGGAGCCCTGACCTGGCGCCGCAGCGTCCTGCACCGCCTGCGGGTGGGAGCGGCCGCGATGGCGCTGACGATGCTGCCCCTCGCCCTGGTCGACTCGCTGTGGCTGATGGCCCTGGCCCTCTTCGTGGCCGGCTTCGCCATCGCCCCCACCCTGATCGCGACCATCTCCCTCGCCGAGGCGTGCGTGCCTCCGGCGCGACTGACGGAGGGGCTGGCGTTCCTCCAGACCGGCATGGTCGCCGGCGTCGCCCCGGGCGCCGCGGTGGCCGGCATCGTCGTCGACGCGCACGGCGCCTCGACGGCCTACCTCGTGTCGGCGGCGGGTGGCGCGATCGCCCTCGTGGCTGCCCTGCTCACCCGGGTGGCCCGACCTGTCGGCGGTCACGGCGCGGTGTCCGGCCAGGGCACCTCCGCTGACGTAGGGTCGGACGGAACAGGACAAGCACCGATCCCCGGCCCAGCCCGGCGAACGAGAAGGCAGACACCCCCATGACAGGGCACGAGGCGAGCAGCACGGTCGACACCTCGACCGGGACGCCGCCGCACCAGGCCTCCGGGCCACCCGCGCCGCTGTCGTTGACCGGAGTCAGCCGCGACCGAGCGACCCTGCTCCTCGCCGACGAGTCCGGCGCCCCGTTCCTCCTCGACATCACCCCAGCACTTCGCGCCGCGCTCCGCGGCGACGCTTCTCGCATCGGCAAGGTGGAGACCACGATGGACAGCACCCTTCGTCCCCGCGACATCCAGGCACGGATCCGGTCCGGCGAGAGCGCCGAGGCCGTCGCCGAGGCCGCCCAGACCAGCGTCGACAAGATCATGGCGTTCGCCGGCCCGGTGCTGGCCGAGCGCCAGCACGTCGCCGAGCGCGCCCAGCGCTCCAACCTGCGTCGGCCCGTGGGCGAGTCGGCCGGCGCGACGCGCACGCTCGGCGACGCCGTCGCCGCCCACCTGCGCTCCTGCAACGTCGACCCGGAGGCCGTGGCGTGGGACGCCTGGCGACGCGAGGACGGCCGTTGGTCGCTCGTCGCCGACTACGAGCTCTCGCTGCGCACCGGCTCGGCCCGGTTCACCTTCGACACCCCCGGCAACTACGTCATGCTCGACAACGAGGACGCCCGGTGGCTGGTCGGTGAGTCGGTCGCGACCCCCGCCCCGGCCCGGGACGACCTCCAGGGTGCCCGCGAGCGGCGCCTGAGCTCGGTCCTGCCCGACGAGCAGGCGCTCGGCGACGACGCCATCGGTCTCGTCCACGACGACGAGCCCGCGGCCGCTCCCGAGCCGGAGCCGGCACCCGCGTCGGCGCGCGAGGAGCAGCCGCTCCCCCTCGACGCCTTCTTCGCCGACGAACCCGCCGACGAACCCGCCGACGAGCCGGCACCTGAGCCCGCGTCCGAGGCGCCGACCGCGGCGCAGGTCGAGGAGCCCGTCGAGGAGCCGCCCGTGCGGCGCGCGGTGGCGAAGAAGAAGGGCCGGGCTTCGGTCCCGAGCTGGGACGAGATCATGTTCGGCCCCAACGACGGCTGAGCAGCCGCTCCCCCTGCCCAACCGGGCGTCCGTGCACGTATCCTCCGCCCATGTCCTACTTCGTGACCGGCGCCACTGGATTCATCGGACGGCATCTCGTCCAAGAGCTCATCGACCACCGCGAGGGCGAGATCTTCGTCCTGTGTCGTGAGGGATCGATGGGCCGCCTCGAGACCCTGATGCGGCGTTGGGGCTCCAGCCGCGTGGTGCCCGTGGTGGGCGACCTCTCCGCGCCCCAGCTGGGCGTCGACCAGGCCTGGGTGGACGCCCATGCGGGCGGGATCGACCACTTCTTCCACCTCGCGGCGATCTACGACATGACGGCCGACGACGCCACCAACGAGACGATGAACGTCGGCGGCACCCGCCACGCCGTCGAGCTCGCAGGCGCCCTCCGGGCGGGCTGCTTCCACCAGACCTCCTCGGTCGCCGCGGCGGGCGACTTCCGCGGTCACTTCGACGAGACGATGTTCGAGGAGGGCCAGCACCTGCCCTCGCCGTACCACCGCACGAAGTACGAGTCCGAGAAGATCGTGCGCGACGAGGCACCGACGCTCGGGGTCCCGTGGCGGGTCTACCGGCCCGCGATCGTGGTCGGGCACTCCCAGACCGGCGCGATGGACAAGGTCGACGGTCCGTACTACTTCTTCCCGCTGATGAAGGCGATGCGCGACCGGCTCCCGGCCTGGCTGCCGCTGGCCGGCGTCGACCTCGGCGACACCAACGTCGTGCCCGTCGACTACGTCGCCAAGGCGATGGACCACCTGGCCCACCAGCCCGACCTCGACGGCGAGACCTTCCACCTGGTCAACCCGGAGCCGCAGTCGACGGTGCAGATGATCAACACCTTCTGCAAGGCCGCGGGGGCGCCGCAGTTCGCCACTCCCCTCGACCGCAGCATCGCCCGCGCGACCGCCTTCGTGCCGCAGGCGCTGCGCCCCGGCGCGGTGATCAACACGCTGGTGCGCAACAGGGCCGTGCAGGTCCTGCTCGACCAGACCGTCGGCCGTGCGGGGATCCCGGCCGAGGTGCTGGCCCACACGGGCTTCACCGCCGTCTTCGACTCCACCCGTACCGAGCGTGCCCTGGCCGGGTCCGGCATCGCCGTCCCCGACCTCGAGAGCTACGTGCGCACCCTGTGGGGCTACTGGGAGGAGAACCTCGACCAGTCCACCGCGCAGGACGCCAAGACCTGCAAGGCGCTCGCCGGCAAGCACGTCGTGATCACGGGCGCCTCCTCGGGGATCGGCCAGGTCACCGCCCTGAAGGTCGCCCAGGCCGGGGGTATCCCGGTCCTGGTCGCCCGCGGCAAGGACAAGCTCGAGGAGACCCGCTCGACGATCGAGATGCGCGGCGGCACCGCCCACGTCTTCCCGTGCGACCTGTCGGACCTCGAGGCCATCGACCGGCTCTGCGAGCAGATCGCGACCGAGCTGCCGACGGTCGACTTCGTGGTCAACAACGCCGGGCGCTCGATCCGCCGCTCCCTGCGGCTCTCGACCGACCGCTTCCACGACTTCGAGCGCACGATGCAGCTCAACTACTTCGGCGCGATCCGGCTCATCATGGGGCTGATGCCGGCGATGCAGCGCCAGAAGGCGGGCCACATCGTCAACATCTCCTCCATCGGGGTGCAGACCAACCCGCCGCGCTTCTCGGCCTACGTCGCGTCGAAGTCGGCGCTCGACTCGTGGAGCAACGTCGTGGCATCCGAGGTCGTGGGCGACGGCGTCACCTTCACCAACATCCACATGCCTCTGGTGCGGACGCCGATGATCGCCCCGACCAAGCTCTACGACAAGTTCCCCACGATCTCGCCGGCGCAGGCCGCCGACACGGTCATCTCGGCCATGGTCGAGCGACCCCACGAGATCAACACCGCGCTGGGCAACGCCGGTGCGGTGATCCACACCGTCGCTCCCAAGCTCGCGTTCCGGATCCTCAACATGGCCTACCACGTCTTCCCGGACTCCGCCGCGGCCAAGGGCGAGAGCGCCAGCGGCGGCACCCGCGAGAGCGAGCAGATCATGCTGGCCAAGGTGTTCAAAGGCATTCACTGGTTGTGCCGGCTTCGCCGGCACCACCAGTGAATCCGTGAAGCAGCCTCAGCGGGGGTCCGGTCCCACAGCCACCGGTCGCGACGGGTCGGCCGACCACTCGCTCCAGCTGCCCGGGTACAACCGCGCCGACACCCCGACGAGCTCGAGCGCGACCAGGTCGTGCACCGCGGTGACGCCGGAGCCGCAGTAGACCGCGACGTCCGCACCGGGGACGGCGCCCACGGCGGCGTACAGCTCGCGCAGCTCCTCGACCGGACGGAACCGGCCGTCGTCGCCGAGGTTGGCGGCCGTCGGCACGTTGCGCGCCCCGGGGACGTGACCGGCCACCGGGTCGACGGGCTCCTCCTCGCCGCGGTACCGCGACTCTGCCCGCGCATCGATGAGGACGTCGACCGACGGCACCCCCTCGGCGTCCACCACGTCCGTCGCGGGGCCGGGGGCCGCCGTGAAGTCGCCGACCGGCCACTCCTGTGTCCCGGTCTCCACGGCCCCGCCTGCGGCGAGCCAGGCCGACCAGCCGCCGTCCAGCAACCTGACATCGCGGTGGCCGTGGTGGCGCAGCAGCCACCAGCACCGGCCCGCGGCCAGGCCGTGCCAGTCGTCGTAGACCACCACCGGGCGACCGTCACTCACCCCGCAGCGTCGCATCGCCGCCTCGAGGACCGCCGGATCGGGCAGCGGGTGCCGGCCGCCGTCCGCGCCGCCGGGTGGTGCGGCCAGGTCCGTGTCCAGGTCGACGTAGGCCGCCGTCGGCACGTGCCCGGTCGCGTGCTCCTGCGGCCCGCCCGGGCCTCCGAGCCGGTAGCGGACGTCGAGGATCGTGAGGGCGGCGCCCGTGGACAGCAGGTCGGCGAGCTGCTCGGCCGAGATGAGGGGATGCACGTCGCCAGTGTGCCGGGTCCGGCGCCCGCTCCACGACAGGCTTGAAGTTTTGACAACCGTTCTCAGTTTCATGAGAATGATTCTCATGCGTCTCTCCCTCGCCGTCGGACTCACGACCACCCTGCTCGCCACCAGCGCCTGCTCCGCGCTCGGGGACGAGGGTGCTGACGAGCTCGAGGTCGCTGCTGCCTTCTACCCGCTGGAGTACGTCGCCGAGCGCGTCGCCGGGGAGCACGCCGAGGTCGTCGCCCTCACCACGCCGGGCCAGGAGCCGCACGACCTCGAGCTGACGATCAGCGAGACCGCCGACCTCGCCCGCGCCGACCTGGTGATCTACGAGGCCGACTTCCAGGCTGCCGTGGACGCGGCGGTCGAGCAGAACGCGACCGGGGAGGTCCTCGACGCAGCAGCCGTGGTCGGGCTGCTCCCGGTCGAGGACGAGGACCACACCGACGAGGCCCACGAGGACCACGAGGACCACGAGGACGAGGAGCTGCACACCGCCGACGACGGTCACGACCACGAGGGCGGCCTCGACCCGCACTTCTGGCTGGACCCGCTGCGGATGGCGACCCTGGGCGACGCCGTGGCCGGGGCGCTCGAGGAGATCGACCCCGACCACGCCGACGACTACACCGGCAACGCCGCCGCGCTGCGCAGCGACCTCGAGGCCCTCGACGAGGCCTTCGAGGCCGGGCTCGCCGACTGCGAGCGCACGACCGTCGTCGTGTCGCACGACGCGTTCGGCTACCTCACGCGCTACGGCCTGGACTTCGCGCCGGTGGCGGGGCTCTCCCCCGACGCCGAGCCGTCCCCCGCGGGTCTTCGCGACCTGCAGGACCTGATCGCCGACGAAGGCGTCACCACGGTGTTCAACGAGCGGCTTGCCAGCCCCAAGCTCACCCAGGCCCTTGCCGACGACGTGGGCGTGGGCACCGCCGTGCTCGACCCGATCGAGGGCCTGTCGGACGAGACCGCGGACGAGGACTACCTTTCCCTGATGGAGCAGAACCTGACCTCCCTCCAGGAGGCCAACGCGTGTCGGTGAGCCAGACCACCCCGGTGCACCTCGTGGACGGCGCCGTCGCGATCGGCGGCCGCCCCGTGCTGCGCGGCATCGACCTCACCGTGCACACCGGCGAGTTCGTGGCGCTCATGGGTGCCAACGGCTCGGGCAAGTCGACGCTCGTGCGAGCGCTCACCGGGCTGCGTCCCCTGAGCCGGGGCGAGCTGAGCCTCTTCGACACCCCCTTCGACCACTTCCGTGACTGGCAGCGGATCGGGTTCGTCCCGCAGCGTAGCGGCGCCGGCTCCGGCGTGCCGGCCTCGGTGCGCGAGGTCGTCGCCGCGGGCCGGCTGACCCGGCGTCGGCTCCTGCGTCCCTTGTCGAGGGCCGACCGCCAGGCCATCGACGACGCCATCGAGCTCGTCGGACTGACCGACCGTGCCCGCGACGGGGTGAGCAACCTCTCCGGCGGGCAGCAGCAGCGTGTGCTCATCGCCCGGGCGCTCGCCGGTGATCCCGACCTGT